>CANISN010000039.1 GCA_947470165.1 Burkholderiaceae bacterium
CGTATCAATGAGCGAGAAGAGGGTGAGTTTGCTGTTACGGACACCGGGCCTGGAATTGCTTCTGAGCATCTCTCACGATTAACAGAGCGGTTTTATCGGGTAGATCGAAGTCGTTCCCGAGATACGGGCGGTACCGGCCTAGGTTTGGCTATTGTGAAGCACATTGCTAGTCGCCATCAAGCGCAATTATTAATTGAAAGCACCCCAGGGAAAGGGAGCACTTTTACCCTTAGATTCCCAAAGGAACGACTGACAGATTAAGGGCTCTAATTAGTCTTTATTGTCCTTTTTCTCTTTTTTATCTTTCTTGTCCTTTTTCTCTTTCTTTTTCTTCGATTCCTTGGGCAGCTTGTCTAGCTTGCCATTGGCATATAGACACCAGACCTTAATCTCTTCTAAAAGCTCAGTCAGATCCTCGTAAGATAGATTTTTAAAGTCCTGTAAGCCAATGACGCCAGACTCTTGAAGCTGTTTTACAGCATCTTCATACTTGTATTGACTCATAATGTTTGGCACTTAATAATCTTAATTTATCAATGTTAGCAAAGTATTGTGACAAAATTGACTTTTAACTGTTTAATGACTTGATGGCTACTTTTACCTATTGGATGCCAGTAGACTAAAGCCTCATTTCGCGAATTTGTCATCAGAGTTTCATAAAATAGACATATTCAAATAAATATGCTGTTATTGGGAATATTTTGGCCGTACATCAAGACAAACTTGAAAAGAATGCAACTGACCTAGTCGCCGCAGTCGATCTAGGATCGAACAGCTTTCGTATGTTGGTGGCCCAAGTTGTGAAAACGCCTTCGGGCACCCAGCTTCGCCCGATTGATACTCTGCGTGAGTCTGTTCGTCTTGCTGCTGGATTAACTGACAACAAATTATTAGGCAATGATGCTTATCAGCGTGGAATCACGGCGATTCGTCGCTTTGGTGAGCGCATTCGAGGGTTTGATCCTGCCAATGTGCGTGCCGTTGCCACCAATACCCTACGGGTAGCTAAAAATGCCCCCAACTTTATCCGTGAAGCTGAAGAAGCTTTAGGTTTCCCGATTGAAGTCATTGCAGGTGTAGAGGAGGCGCGCTTAATTTATATTGGTGCCGCTCATGAAGTGCCGGCAGTGCATGGTAATCGCTTGGTTGTAGATATCGGTGGCGGCTCTACAGAGCTCATTATTGGTAAAGCTTATGAGCCCAAGTTGATGGAGAGCTTATATATCGGATGCGTTTCTCATAGTCTCCGCTTCTTTCCAAAGGGAAATATAGATTCTCATGCCTTTAAAGAGGCAGAGTTAGCAGCAAGAAGAGAAATTCAGGTCATCTCTGGAGCGTATCTGAAGTATGGCTGGAAACAGGTGATCGGTTCTTCGGGGACTGCGCGCGCTTTAGCGGAGTTAATTGCTGAAAATAATTTCAATGGTCAGCCTGATGGCCTAACGAATGGTTTGATT
This sequence comes from Burkholderiaceae bacterium, assembly GCA_947470165.1. Taxonomy (GTDB): domain Bacteria; phylum Pseudomonadota; class Gammaproteobacteria; order Burkholderiales; family Burkholderiaceae; genus Polynucleobacter. The sequence continues at coordinate 1,458 of CANISN010000039.1, forward strand.
ACTCGTGATGGCTTAAGAGCCATGAAAAAGCATCTTCTCAAATACGAACACATCAACCAAGTTGAACTTCAGGGTCTTAAAGATGACCGAAGATCAGTGTGGCCTGGCGGCCTTGCCATCATGATTGCCGTATTTGATGAGCTTGGTATTGAGTCTATGGAAGTCACGGATGCCGCTTTGAGAATTGGCGTCCTTTATGACTTGTTAGGACGCTCGCAGCATGAGGACATGCGCTTTGTGACGGTTGAGCAATTTATGCAGCGCTATGCCGTAGATCGCGAGCAGGCTAAACGTGTGGGCAGCTTAGCTGCTGAGTTTTTGGCGCAACTCCCTAAACCAGATGAAGAGAGTCGGGCGGATAATATTGCCTTATTGCAATGGGCGGCAAATTTACATGAGATTGGCCTATCGATTTCTCATAACGGGTATCACAAGCATTCTGCATACATCGCTGGTAATGCTGATATGCCAGGTTTCTCAAAGAATGATCAAGCTAGACTAGCTGCCTTGCTCATCGGGCATACCGGTAAATTGGGTAAGCTAGCAAACAACGCCTCTTTCTCTGATTGGCGAATGATATTTTGCATACGTCTTGCGCAAGTACTTTGCCGTGGACGCAGTGATATTAATCTACCTAGGGTGAAAGTCTCAGAGCACAACGGAGCCTATTTAGTCTCCCTCTCTAATGACTGGGCTAAAGAGCATCCGCTAACAGAATTTAGCCTGCAAAAAGAAGCGGCCGAATGGGAGCGTATCGGCCGACCTTACAGCATTAGCTTGAAGTAATCTTTTACTGTCCCAAGAAATGCTTTGCGTAGCGTGGATTGATCTCCGATAAGCGCAACATGGTTAATACATCGGCAGTATTGAAGTCAGGATCCCAGGCGGGAGCGCTACAAATCTTGGCACCTAACTTTAAATAGCCTTTGATCAAGGGTGGAGGTTCTACTGCTAGGCCACCATTGAGACGATCTAGAGGTAAGGGTAAGCGAGGGAAGGCGTGATTTTCAACAGGCGCCATTTGATCATTGCTGAGTGAGTTATATAAACTGGCTGCAAAGTGACCACCATCAGCCATAGGAATACTGGCACAACCGAGCATGATTTCATAATCGTGCTTTTGCATGTACTGGGCAAGTCCACTCCACAGAGCCATGATGACAGCACCGGAGCGATAGTCTTCATGCACGCAAGATCTACCAAGCTCTACCAACTTAGGGCGTAAGTGGTTTAGACGCGTTAAATCAAATTCTGAATCTGAATACAGGTGTCCAATTTCTAAAGCCTTGTGTGGGGGTAGTACACGGTAGGTACCAACTACTTTAAGCGACTCTTGATCGCGAATCAGTAAATGATCGCAATAGGCATCAAATTCATCAATATCGAGGTTTTCAGGATTCTTCGGAAGATTGGCACCCATCTCTTCTGCGAATACTTTGTAGCGCAGGCGCTGTGCTTCTTTAATTTCACTGATATTGCTAGCCCAAGTGATTTGAAAAGCAGGACGCTTTGGCTTGGCGATCGTCTTCTCAATAACTGGCTCTATGGCCCTGAGTTCTGCCCGTGCCTTAGTCGCAAATTTTTTGCCAAATAACTTCTTCGCTATTTTTTTTGAGAAGAGTTTCTTAATAGCTTCAGTTTTGCTCTTTTTAACTTTCTTTGGCTTTATTTCAAAGCGTGAATCAAATAGATCAAATGCAGCGAGTGGATTTGGAATATCAGACATGGTGTTCCTTAAAGAATAGTAATAATGGGAATACAAATCGTTGCCCACAATAAGGCAGCGATGAGAAGCGCCAGCATGACTGCGGCCGAGCCAAAGTCTTTGGCTCGCTTTGATAGATCGTGGTGATCAAATGAAATACGATCAATCGCCGCCTCTACGCTAGAGTTCAATAACTCGACTACTAAAACCATGATGAGTGAGGCAATGAGAACGCATTTTTCAAGTGGGCTAATCGGTAAAACAAAGGCAATAGGGCTCAATACAGCCAGTAAGAAAAGCTCTTGCCGAAAAGCACTTTCTTCCTGAAATGCATACACCATGCCGCACCAGGAGTTTTTAGCCGCATGCCATGCTCTCGTGAGCCCACGATTGCCCTTATGAGGGTTTTGCTTAATGTCGTATGGAGTAGTCAAGGCAGATCTTAAGCGAGCGCTGTCATGTGGACGGTTGTCGAAGGTACAGGCTTGAGATGCCTAGCAAACTGCTCAGACGCTGCTCTCCAAGAGAATTTCTCAGCATGGGCTCGTGCTACTTCACGTGGAATCTTGAGGGCCTGCATGCAGGCCTCGCGCAGGTCCTCATTCATGGCGCCAGCAGGAGAGTCACCCAAAACATCGATTGGGCCAGTGACTGGGTAAGCAGCTACGGGAGTGCCACAAGCCATGGCCTCTAATAAGACCAGCCCAAAAGTATCTGTCTTGCTTGGGAATACAAATACATCAGCAGCAGCATAGACCTTGGCTAACTCATGCTGTTGCAATACGCCAAGGTAATTAATATTGGGATATTTTTCCTTAATGCCGGCCATTGCTGGACCATCTCCAACAACCCATTTGGAGCCCGGTAAATCTATTTCTAAGAAAGCATTAATATTTTTCTCAACAGCTACACGGCCAACATATAAAAAGATTGGATGTGCAGTGTTTAAAGATTTTGACTCTTGCATCTTAAAGATATCTAAATCTACGCCCCGTGACCACAACACAACATTTTTGAGACCGTATTTCTCAAGATCATCTTTAACGACAATGGTCGGTGCCATTACGGCCATTGAAGGGCCATGGAACCAGCGAATGAAAGCATAGGTAATTGCAAGCGGAATCCCAGTACGGGCTTTGACGTATTCAGGAAAGCGGGTGTGATATGCCGTAGAGAAAGGCAAATCATTCTTAACGGCATAGGAGCGGGCTGATAATCCTAAGGGACCCTCTGTAGCAATATGAATTGCATCTGGTGCGAATTCTTTAATTCGGCGAGCCACTTCTTTTCCGGGGAATAAGGACAGAGCAATATCAGGATAGGTAGGGCAGGGAATCGATTTAAAGCCGTTTGGCGTAATCATCTCCACTTCATGTCCCATAGCAAGGAGTTCTGTGCGAGTTTGCTTCAGTGTTCTCACGACCCCGTTGACTTGCGGATCCCATGCATCAGTAATGATCATAATTTTCATACGGTAGCCTCTTTGATAAGTGCTTCAACAGCAGGTTGATAAGTCATTTCTGGGGCCGTTGTTACCTCCGCTGGATCACCTTTGATATGGGTCCAGTAAATAATTTTGAGTTCGCCGGTGGTGGTCTCAACAAGTGCCGATAGGCTTTCCACCCAATCACCGTCGTTGCAATACAGCAGACCATCGATTTCACGGATTTCTGCTTTATGGATATGACCACAAACGACACCATCGCAATCTCTTAGGCGGGCCTCTCTAGCCATGATGTGCTCAAAGTCGGCGATATAGCTGACCGCATTTTTTACTTGATGCTTAAGATACTGGGAGAGTGACCAATATTGCAGTCCCATCTTGATGCGCATCATGTTGAAATAGCGATTGATATACAGAATGAATGAGTACAGAGAGTCACCGACATACGCAAGCCACTTGGCGTATTGCATTACGCCATCAAATAAGTCGCCATGAGTTACCCAAAGCTTGCGACCATCTAGGGTTGTATGGATTACTTCTTCTTGAACCTTGATATCGCCAAAGGACATGCCAAAGTACTGCCGAGCTGCTTCGTCATGATTGCCGGGTATATAAATGACTTCACTACCTTTACGGGCTTTACGCAATAATTTTTGAACGACGTCATTGTGGGTCTGTGGCCAGTAAAAAGATTGCTTAAGGCGCCAACCATCGATAATGTCCCCAACCAGATAAAACTTGTCGGCTTCATTATGTTTTAAGAAATCGAGGAGGTAGTTTGCTTGACACCCTGAAGTCCCCAGGTGCACATCTGAAATCCAAATCGCTCTGTAATGCATCATGAGTAGACATTAAGCCGATTGATTGTGTAGGCATCATGACATTTTTATGTCAGTTTGATGACTTGATTTATATTACGGGCAGACATGAAGAATTCTCAAACAAAAGTCATTTCAACTCCGAGTAGTTATCAACGCTGTTGGGTTTGGACACGCATCCTTTTGCATGTAATTTCTGGGGTCTGCACGCTTTTATTTATCTTTCCCTTTGTAAGTCAAACTCAAAAAGACCGCCATATTCAGCAATGGTCTAAGCAATTATTGAAAATATTTCATATTCAGTCACGGGTAGTGGGAGCGAATAAATTAGTTTCCACCCCCTATCTTCTAGCATCAAATCACATCTCCTGGCTCGATATTCATGTGATTAATGCATTCAAACCAGTTCGGTTTGTGGCTAAATCTGAGGTAAGGGCATGGCCAGTGTTTGGATGGATGGCAGTGCAACTGGGTACCGTATTTATTCGCAGGGATAGTGCGCGACATGCGAGACAGGTTGTAGATCAGATGGCTGCGGTCTTGAAAGCAGAGTCGGTCTGCATTTTTCCCGAAGGAACTTCCACCGCTGGAGAATCCGTATTGCCGTTTAAGCCTAACCTATTTGAATCTGCCATCCTTGCTAAAGTCCCAGTCACTCCTGTGGCAATTGCTTACCGGTCACGTTCAACAGGCCTTAGAAGCGATGCCCCTGCCTTTATTGGAAAGATGGGTCTTCTTGAATCAATGTCTAATGTCATTAGTAATCGGGATATAGAGGCACATTTAAGCCTACTTGAGCCCTATTTAATAAGTAATGCAGCCAATCCGGATCGCAAGGAGCTCGCTGTCTATTGTCAAGAGTCCATCGCTAAAACCTTATAAACGGTATATGTAATAAAAGTGTCATATCCTAGAGGTACAAAGAACTATAGGCATCGGAAAGAGATATGACGTCAAAACATAAAGCTATGGACGAGTGGTACAAGCGCGCTCGGGAAGATATTTTAGATAGTATGGATGAAGAGCTCGAAATGGAGCTCGATGATGATCGCTTATCGCCCGATGGCGTAAGTGGCTCTGCCATGCCACGCAATGTCTACTTTAAGGAATTGTTTCGCCTGCAAGGTGAATTAGTAAAACTCCAAGATTGGGTAGTGGAAAACAAACTCAAGGTAGCTGTTTTATTTGAAGGTCGTGATTCTGCGGGTAAGGGTGGCGCGATCAAACGGATTACCCAACGTCTTAATCCCCGCGTTTGTAAAGTCGTTGCATTGACTGCACCTAGCGAGCGTGAAAAAACCCAATGGTACTTTCAGCGATATGTATCAAACTTGCCTGCTGGTGGAGAGATCGTATTGTTTGACCGCAGCTGGTACAACCGTGCTGGTGTTGAAAAGGTCATGGGATTTTGTAACGATGCCGAGTATGAAGAGTTCTTGCGCACAGTGCCTGAGTTTGAGCGCATGATTATCCGTTCCGGAATTATTTTGATTAAATACTGGTTCTCCATCTCAGACGATGAGCAATACAGCCGCTTCATGGTGCGGATTCATGATCCACTCAAGCAATGGAAGCTTAGTCCAATGGACTTGGATGCTCGCCGTCATTGGGAGGCCTATACCAAGGCAAAAGAGATTATGTTGGAACGAACCAATATTCCTGAGGCGCCTTGGTGGGTGGTGGCTGCAAACGATAAGAAAAAAGCCCGCCTTAATTGCATTTCGCACTTATTGACTCAAATTCCTTATAGTGAAATTTCTCATCCTGAAATCACCTTGCCTGCACGGGTTCATAATCCCGACTACCTTCGTGGGCCTGTACCGAAAAAGATGTACGTTCCCGAGATCTATTGATTCTCTAAATGCAGGCATCAAGGCGTTAATCTCTTGGTGTTCACCAATCGAGTAGCACTTGAGAGTTAGCTAACAGCTTAGAAAGTTCCCCGCAGACCTACTATCAGACTTCTTCCCGGCTGAGGAGCATAGAGTCTGACTGCCATAGGAGTAGTTGCGTACCGAATTTGCTCATTAAGTAAGTTCTTCAAATTCATATATAAAGTCCAATTCACATCCTTAATCTTTTCTGTATAGGAGATGCCGGCATTGAGTAAGTTATAGCTTGGTGCAGGCCCTTGTTCCCAACTAGCCAATCTATTTTGCTGATAACTGTAGATGTAGGTCGCATTAGTGAGCCAACCATTGCGTTGATGAGCTAGCTCTGCACCTAAACGTGGGGCAGGTTGAAGTGGTAAATTTCCACCAGCGTCAAAAGTGCCCTGGGAAGCATCGCCAAATACGCGACCACCAATACCATGCTGTCGCCAGTTGTAGGTCAGCTCACCCTCAATGCCTTTGATAGTCGCTGATGCTTGCTGTGCTACTACTACAGAAAAGTCCTCTACACCAGGAACGGATTTGCCAGTGTAGTAACCGTAGATGTAATTATTAAAGCGATTAGCATACACACTGGCCTTTGATCTCATTAAGCCGCTAGTCTTTTGAATATTAAACTCTAAATTATGAGAAGTTTCTTTATTGAGATTGGGATTACCAATATCAAAAGTAGCAGTAGATTCATGAGCGCCATAGGAGTAGAGCTCTTGTGCGCTTGGAGCTCGTTGTGAAACTGTGTATGCAACTCCAGTTCCATAGCCTTGCATGAAGCTCCAAAGACCGCCCGCAGAGTAAGACATCAAATTGAAGCTGCGATTTTGTAAGCTAATACTTGGCGTATTACCACCTATATTCATCGCTTGTGGTACTAGCTCAGTACCTAAATTCGGTTTCTGTGCCACATTGTTATAGCGCAGACCTAGGTTTCCTTGTAGAGAATTCCATTTGCCTTCTTCAATCCAAAATAAGGCATTGGAATTAGTCTTCGTTGGCGGAACAATGGCATAACTTCCAGAGCCTACTTCAGTCGCATTAAGTGATGCTGCTGATACTTGTACACCGAAGATGCCTTTCCAGCCAGCAATGCGGTTATGGGCTAATTCAAAGCGGGCTTCGTTAGCGATGTTCCTCCATAGCGATGCTGCTGCACCAACATTATTAAATTCAGTATGGCTGTAATTAGAATTAGCTACACTCAATTTTAAGGCTGAAAATCCAGCAAAAGGATCCCGTGTTTCATGCTGAAGATCATATCGATTCTGAGATTGATTAATCGAGCCGCCTTCAGATGTTGGTATGCCGTAGTTATTATTTAAACGCTCGACTGACATACCGGTATAGCCGTTCTGTCCAATATAAGAAACACCCACACCTAAATTATCTTGGTTACTAAACGAGTTTGGTAGCTTGCCACTGTAATTTTTTCCACCATTGCCAGTAGCTGGTACGGTCCAGCCGCCTGTTGGTTGGCCTTGGGATTGCGTTGAGTTTCCAGGGATACGGTAACTATTAGCATTATTAATTGCTGTATCTACATGGACCGCTACTGAGCCAAATGCGCTATCGACTTCTAAGGCGCCAGCTCTACCGTTATTCACTGTTTCATAACTCGTATTAAGAGCACCTGTTGGACGATCAGGCAAGTTCGTCAAGATGCGGTCATTTACTACATTGACTAAACCACCACTTGAGCCTGAGCCGTAGAGTAGGGCGGCAGCGCCGCGTAGGATTTCTACTTGGTGGGCATTTTGCATATTGTTAGCAACAGCATGGTCTTGCGAGATGTTAGATACATCGCCAACAGATAAACCGTTTTGCAAAATCTGTACACGCGATCCCTCAAGACCACGAATCACTGGACGCGATGAGCCTGCCCCATAGCCAGTAGCAGATACTCCTAGCTCATTGGCAAGGGTAGCTCCAAGTGTCGTGCCCAATTTATTGAGTAATTCATCACCTTGCAAAATCTTTGTGGGCGTCAAAATACTTTGAGTAGCTTCCGTTGAGCCTGTCGCAGTAATTTCTAAAGAGGGCTGAGATTGAGCTAAAGCGGAAGAGCTGATGAGTCCGGATACCAGAATATAGATTAGCTTTTGCTTAGCCAATGGCTGGTTAATTTGATACATAGTGTTTCCTTCATTCCAATAGCGCCATTCTCAAGAGATGGGCGCAATAAATCAGATGTCCAAACAAAGTGTTTGGCTAGTTAATTGATTTACAGAATGAAAGTAGGTGGGGCTCTAGATTGATATAGGCCAGCATGAATGCTATTGAGATAAGGCTTGTTTAGCTTATCGCGTGTTTGGCCAAATGCAGTAATACCGATGAAGTGATTTGGTTCTGAGGCAATGAAGCCGGCCAGAGTCAGGGCGTCATATAAATGACAACTTGCTGAACTGTGTTGTGCCTCTGCAGCTTGATCTGTGCAGCTCAGCTCAGTTGTTTGATTGCTTAAGCCCGAGTGATTAATGCCATGGGCATAGCCAATCCAATGGGTGCCTAGTAAGCTGGCAAGCAAAAAGCTCAGGGCGATCCAGCCCCCGATTTGCTTGTTTAGTTTACTTAAAAATAAGGCGTCCATCCCACGCATCTTACAGGATTTGCCCCAATAGGCCTTCTCAGTGTAGAATATGGGTTCCGTCGGAGTGTAGCGCAGCCTGGTAGCGCACCTGCTTTGGGAGCAGGGGGTCCAAGGTTCGAATCCTTGTACTCCGACCACTTTCTCTATTGTTCTACATACAGACCCAGCATATTCTGCCCATAGCTCAGCTGGATAGAGCAACGCCCTTCTAAGGCGTAGGTCGCACGTTCGAATCGTGCTGGGCAGGCCAAATCTCTTGAACTGTCCTCAGTAAATACAAGGCCATAGTGGCCATTGCTGCAAATTCACTTTCCTGTACCAAACTCATTTATACAAGAAATCCTGACCAAATTGGGAAAATCCTGACCAAATCCTGACCAAGATATTTAATAGTTTAGGGCGGAAAACGCGTTTTATATGCATTAGTTGTATAGGGGAGATGAAATAAATTATCTAAATCTTAGCAAGCAAATACTTATTATTTTAGTTAAAATAGATGAGAATAAAATGTGCAGTAAGGCGGGGCTCCTAAAGTAACACTAACTATAGGTCGTGAGGTTAGAGTTAAGCCCAAGGAAAAGCCGTGTTAGGCCGAGTGGAATCGAAGTAGGCCGAAGCATAGCGTAATGCCGTGATCTTGATAGATA
>CANISN010000040.1 GCA_947470165.1 Burkholderiaceae bacterium
GCACGATTATTGAAGTCACGCTCCATATTCCAAATCCGCTCGCCAATGAGCGTGAGATTTTCAACCGTGAACTCATCTCCGCAAGCAGCTTGTAATTGAGGGGCTACATCAGCTAAGGTCCAAGCAAAACTAGTGAAGATACAAATACCAGCAGAATCAAAAGCAGCTGTTGCATCTTGGAATGCTTTTACTAATTCTGGTTTACCTGCAGTTTCAGAGGGCTCTGTTTTCACTGGGATACCTAAGACTTCTGAAGCAATGGTATAGCCACGCAAGTGACAAGCACCACGATTCGATGTGGCATAAGCTAAGCCAATACCCTGAATGACGCGACCGTCATAGGCCGGAAACTCCTGACCCTTAACGCTCATCGATAAATCAGGCTGACCGTAATGCTTAGTCAAACGCGCAGATCCCATCCCTAACTCTTTACCAAAACCAGTTCCATTAGCAGTAATTTCAGCGAAATAACAAAGTGCTTTTGCAGAACCAAAAGGCGCTTCAATACCAAGCTGTTCCTTTTTCAAAATGCCCATCTCATACAACTCCATTACTGCGCCAACAGTTGCGCCAAAGGTAATAGGATCAAAGCCATCTTCATTGCAAAGCATATTGGCGTATTGCAATGCCTCTAAATCATTTACGCCATTCGCGGCACCCAGGGCCCATGCAGCTTCATATTCCAAGCCGCCAGATGCGCCAAAGTACTGTGGTTTGTTCTCAACAGTAAAGTGAGTTTCATCAATCTTAGAAATACGACCGCAAGCGATTGTGCAGGCAAAGCAGGCTTGGTTAGTGACCAACTGAGCCTTGCCATCACTATGCCTAGGGGTTGCCATGGCTTCAGCAGAAATATCCTTAGCGCCTTCAAACTGAACATCACGATGATTTCTTGTTGGCAAGCCGCCAACCTCATTAATGACATTCATCAAAACTTGAGTGCCATAAGTTGGCAGCCCTTGACCTGTAACAGCATTGCCGGTTAAAACAGCCTTCGCCGCCACAGTTGCAGCCATAAAAGCTTTTGGATTTTTAATATTCCCAACACCTTTAGTACCCCTAACAGCAATGGCTTTTAAATTTTTACTGCCCATCACTGCGCCTACTCCTGAACGCCCAGCAGCGCGATGCAAATCATTTACAACGGCTGCATACAGAACTTGGTTTTCACCGGCACGCCCAATACAAGACACTCGAATTTGAGGGTCTTGATGTTTAGTCTTAATAGCAGGCTCAGTTTCCCAAACCGTTTTACCCCAAAGAGCAGAGGCGTCAATTAGCTCTGCTTTGTCATTCTCTATAAATAGGTAAACCGGCTTTGGCGACTTACCTTCAAAAATGACCATGTCCCAACCAGCCATTTTTAATTCTGCGCCCCAATACCCGCCAGAATTTGAACAAGCAATTGCGCCTGTTAGAGGGCCTTTAGTGATTACGGTATAGCGTCCGCCAGTCGAAGCCATCGTTCCCGTTAAAGGGCCAGTAGCCCAAATGATTTTGTTTTCTGGGGACAACGGATCAATCTTTGGATCCAATTCTTCTACCAAATATTTTGACGCCAAACCACGAGAGCCCAGGTACTCCTTAGCCCATTTCATATTGAGTGGCTCGGATAAGCAGGTGCCTGCATCTAAGTTAACGCGAAGTAATTTTCCAGCCCATGACATGATATTTTTCCTATGCTCTATTAGTTGGCGTTATTTTGGTTACTGAGCTTATCGGCCCATTCGCGCATTTTGTCTAAACCAGTCCAATCTGCATCTACATACGTAATCGCTTGTGTTGGGCAGGCAGTTGCACAAGCTGGATCTCCACCGCATAGATCACACTTCTGCACCTTGCCAGTTTCTTGTACGTAATTGATTGTTCCGAAAGGGCAGGAAATGGTGCATACCTTACAGCCAACACACATATCGTCAGAGACTACTTTTGCACCAGTAATGAGGTTTACGCTAATGGCATCAACTGGGCAAGCATGTAAACACCAAGCATCTGAGCATTGGGTGCAGGTATAGGGAACTTTTTTGCCTGTGTTGTGAAATTCAAATACCTTAATGCGTGACTTTGAAGTATTAAATACTCCATAGTGTTCATAACTGCAGGCCATTTCACACTGAAGACAGCCAGTGCATTTATCTGCGTTGATGTGCAGCGACTTTTGCATACCGATTCCTTTTGCGTAGAGGTGCAATACAGTACATATAGATGCTTATGCTCGGTGATAAACATGCCAATAGATAGCTAGGGAAATCCCTAAATCTCATTAAACGGCAAAGAAAAGGGGTTCAATAGCCCTGTCTTAGAGCAGGATGATCATATCCTCAAGCAATTCAAGCAATTCAAGCAGATGCAGTGGCAGTAAGTGCTGTTCGGTCCATTGCACAGTTTGTTCGTGGGCTGCTGGGCTAAATTGATAGCACTTCAGTGCCTAGAAACCTTTGGAACTGGAATTGAGTCAGCCTCCTGACGGCAGAACTCTAAGAAAGCGATTGCGATTGGGGGTAGAACTTTGCCAACGGGGTAAACAAATTGCCACTGACATCCAACTGGAAAGTCTAGAACATCTAATTCCACCATTTCAGAGTCATGCTCATCAAGCCCTAGCGTGTAGCGTGAAAGAATAGCAATACCAAGGCCAGCCAAAATCGCTTGCTTGATGGATTCGTTGGTGGAAAGTTCAAGTCGTACCTTTGGTTTGATATTGCTTTTATCAAATTGATCCTCTGTGATCATGCGTGTGCCAGATCCAATCTCACGCATGATGAATGGTTCTGATTCTAAATCCTTCAATGACAAAGCATTCTTAGATGCCAATGGATGATCTTCTCTCGCAAACAGCACCATGGGATTAGGTAATATAACTTGTTTAATTAGCTCAAAATCACTAGGTGGATTGGAGAATATATAAAGATCATCATCATTTCGCTCTAGTCTTTGAATCAAATTTCTGCGATTGTGACCCTGAAGAGAAATTTCTACGTTGGGATATTTTTCAATAAATTTTGCGATGAGCCTTAGGATGAAATACTTTCCAGTAGTACTCACGGCAATTCGAAGCTTTCCTGCTTCAAGACTACGCATGTTTGCCAAGTTTTCTTCGAGCTTTGACAGGGCACTAAAGATTTCATTACAGCTTGAGTAAAGAGATTGGCCGGCAGGCGTAAGGTATATTTTCTTGCCTATTTGCTCAAATAGTACGGAGCCTAGAGTTTCTGATAGTTTTTTAATCTGCGTTGAGACGGTAGGCTGAGATAGATGTAGTGCTTCAGATGCACGAGTAAAGCTTTCAAGGCGTGCAACAGACTCAAATACCACAAGCTGCGGCAGCATGCCATGGCGTAAGTAGCGACTAATCTTCGATTTAGGCATAAGAAATCCTTTGTCCAGTTGACAAAGGTCTCGCTCATTGATAACCGGAAAATTTGGTTATTTCATTCAAGTGACCGGAGCTATAAGCACGGATTGACGATCACATGATAGGGCAGGTGCCCCAGAACTACTCCCACTTTGTTTTTTATTATTAAAACATAGGTTCAGATTAATCTCAAATTTTTAACATTACGTTTTCTAATGGATACCATTTATTTTCAATAAAGATTGAAATTTGATTCTCAGCTATCAAAGTATTACTTTTAATAATGGATACGATAGAAATTAAAAAGTAAATATCCATATTAATAATGATAATAATCCATAAAATTAATTGTTATTTTTTGTGAACCTTTTGAATAATGATTTCATAGTATTTAAAAGGAGTCATCAATGGATTTTTTTACGCCCGATTTTTTTTCCGCACTACTTGCAATCATTGTGATTGACTTGGTGCTCGCTGGCGATAACGCGATTGTGATTGCGATGGCTGCACGCAACTTACCGGCACATTTGCAGAAAAAGGCAATAATTTGGGGCGCTGTTGGTGCTATTGCCGTCAGAAGTGCAATGACTCTAGTAGTGGTGTACCTATTAAAAGTCCCCGGCTTGATGCTGATTGGTGGTGTGTTGCTCATTTGGATTGCATATCGTCTGCTAAATCCTGCGAAGGAAGAGGGCGATGATCATGACGTAGCCACAACTTCATTTTGGACTGCAATGAAAACCATTGTGATTGCAGATGCTGTAATGGGTTTAGATAATGTGCTTGCCGTTGCAGGTGCGGCGCAGGGGAGCTACGCTCTTGTTGTACTGGGACTTTTAATCAGCATTCCAATAGTAGTTTGGGGCTCAACCCAAATTCTTAAGTTGGTTGAACGCTATCCTGCCGTGATCTATTTTGGCGCCGGCATCTTAGCATGGACCGCTGCCAAGATGATCTTGAATGAACCGATGGTTAAGGAGGTTCCGATTCTAGAGAGCGCGCTGATATCTAGCCTTTTCTCGGCCTTAGTTATTGGTGGAGTTTTGTTTGCAGGCTTGTTAAAAAGTCAAGCACGCTTGGAGTCCAACATCTTAGCGAAATTAATACCATTGAAAAATGAAGAAATAAGTGCTGTGTCACCCATGAATTTAGGAGGATTAAATATGAAACGAGTTTTGATACCTGTCGATGGTTCCGATAACTCTCAATCGGCTTTACGATATGTGATTAACGAGTGCATTAGCGGCCCCATGATGGAGGTATGCCTTCTAAATGTACAGCCGAAGTTTTCGCGACATATTGGAAGATTTCTAAGCAAGCAAACAATTGATGAGTGGCATAAAGAAAGATCGGATCAGATATTGCTACCTGCTCAGGAATTGTTAAAAAATCACAATATCCCGTTCACTATTACTCATAAATCGGGTGATCGTGCCCAGATCATTGCTAGTGAGGCCAAACGCTTGCATTGCCATCATATTGTGATGGGTACCGCCCGTAAAAACTCACTCACACGCTTTTTTGAGAACTCAACAAGTAATGCCCTCATTGAACTAACGTCTATTCCTGTTGAAATCATCGCAGGTAAGTCAATTTCATCACTTGAGCGTTGGGCTATCCCATCAGTTGGAATTGGGGCGATCGCTACTTTTATTACAGCAATACTGGATTAAATTAATCCAAACGGCGTTTTAGATGTACTCCGTTGACACGCCCCTTTTGGGGCGTTTTTTTATACTTGTAATTCGCCATAGATGCGTTAAGTTTGCTTGTGAGCGTCACTTTAAGTGACGCTTATTCATTCCAGAGTTCATTACACAGTGCTATTTTATTCGTATAAGTCATTGAAATACATAGGGCCTTCCAGCTGCCGCGATTTCTTCTAAGGCGTAGGTTGCACGTTCGAATCGTGCTGGGCAGGCCAAAAATTCTCAACCCCCATCCTTTTAAATCAAAGAATAGACTATGTTACTGTTACTGCATGCTGAGCAATCTTAAAAATACCTTCAATAGTGATTTATGCCAATCTATTCTGGAAACCATACTTTTGCAGGGCTACGATTCTATTCTTATTACCGATGCATCAAATAACCCCAAGATTACCTATGCTAACTCAGCGTTCACGCAACTGACCGGCTATAGCGCAGATGAAATTCTCGGGAAATCGCCAAAGATTCTCCAAGGCTCAAGTACCTCCCAAAAGGTTATTCAACGCTTACGGCAATGTCTCATTGATGTCACGGTCTTTGAAGGTGAGACCGTAAATTATAAAAAAGATGGTACGATTTTTATGATGAACTGGCGCATGATTCCAATTATTGACAATGGAGAATTAAAAGCCTGGTTAGCAATCCAACGCGAAAAAGTTGTCACATGGTTGCCAGATTAATAGACTACATTATCTTTTCTAAGCTGTGAGTCATTGAAATAATTACATATTCCAGCAGCCACGAATTCTTCTAAAGCGTAGGTCGCACGTTCGAATCGTGCTGGGCAGGCCAAAAAACTGTCAAGTATGTGTCAAGCGCTACATGTCCTTACTTGTTGTGATCCTTATACGAGTAGATATTAGCTTAGGAGAAACCCTAAAAATATGTAAATCCCTGATCCTGAGCCTACCAAATACGACATACTATGTGCGGATCAAGAATTTCGTATTCGTATTCGTATTCGTACTCGTATAGACGATTAATATAACAAAGCGCCATCACTAAGCAATAGTTGATAAATTAAAATTTACTTAAAGGATTTTGTATGAAAATCTTGTCTAAAATAGCGAGCTTTCTGTCTCTATTCCTTATCTGTGCCTCTATCGCTCATGCTCAGGCTTATCCCAATAAACCGATCAAGTTAATTGTGCCATTTCCACCTGGTGGAACAGCCGATATTCTAGGGCGGATGGTTGGAGATAAGCTGTCCGTAGTGACCTCACAATCAGTGATTATCGAAAACCGTGCTGGCGCCGCTGGTGGTATTGCCGCGCAATTCGTCGCAAAGTCACCAGCAGATGGATATACATTACTGCTCGGAACTACGGGTACACAAACCATGAATCCAGCAATTAATTCTAAATTGCCATATGACCCTTTAAAAGATTTCGCCAGCGTCAGTAATTTTGCAGCATCGCCATTTGTTTTGGTAGTCAATCCAAATGTGCCGGCGCAGAACTTAAAAGAACTCATTGATCTAGCAAATAAAAAACCTGGGTCTTTGCGTTACGCCTCCTTTGGCTCTGGAAGCTCTGCCCATATGACCGGCGAAATGTTCAAGTTACGTGCTGGAGTCGATATCGTCCATATCCCTTACAAAGGAGCTGCTCCGGCATTGATTGATGTCGTTGGCGGTCACGTTGATATGATGTTTACATTAGCACCTAGCGTAGTACAGCACTTGCGTTCTGGCTCATTACGTGCAATTGCTGTTGCTGCTCCACAAAGAGATCAGGCAATTTCTGCAGTTCCAACCTTTGCTGAAGCGGGCCTTAGTAATTTTATTTCTGATTCTTGGTATGGTGTATTTGCCCCTGCCGGAACTCCTCAACCTATTGTTGCCAAGTTAAATGTAGATATTCAAAGAATATTAGCCATGCCGGATGTGAAGCAAAAATTAGCCAGCGAAGGCGCGATCCCTGTCGGTAATTCACCTGAGCAATTTACCGAACAAGTACGCAAAGAGCTTGACCATTGGACCAAGATTGCCAAAGAGGCAAAAATTAGTGAGTAATTTTATGGTTGCAATCATATGCTGATGAGCATAAAGAATCAGTCCCTATTTCGTGAGCAGGGGCTGATCAATGGTACCTGGTGTGGAGCTGACTCTAATCAGATTCTCAATGTACTCAACCCCGCGTCGGGAGAAGTGCTTGGCACAATCCCAAATATGGGAACTTCGGAAACTAGGCAAGCTATATATGCGGCAAAAAACGCGTGGCATGGATGGCGAGAAAAAACTGCCCGTGAGCGGGGAATCATTTTACGTCGCTGGCATGAATTAGTACTTGAAAATAAAAATGATCTCGCTACCATTATGACCCTAGAGCAAGGACGTCCGTTAAATGATGCTAAAAATGAGATCACTTACGCAGCAAGCTTTATTGATTGGTATGCGGAAGAGGGTAAAAGAATTTATGGAGATGTCATTCCTCAACCGCAACGGGATTCCAGAACAATCGTTCTAAAAGAACCCATCGGTGTGTGTGGCGCTATTACTCCGTGGAATATGCCGAGCGCAATGGTCTCAAGAAAGGTTGCCACTGCCCTAGCTGCTGGATGCACCGTAGTATTAAAGCCTGCAGAACAAACACCGTATTCGGCGATTGCCCTTGCTGTGCTTGCACAGCAAGCGGGGGTTCCCAACGGCGTATTTAATTTGGTGACTGGTGACCCTCAAGCCATTGGAATGGAGTTAACTACCAATCGAATCGTTCGTAAAATCACGTTTACGGGCTCGACTGAGGTTGGAAAGATATTGATGCGCCAAAGTAGCGAATCCATTAAAAAACTTTCCTTAGAGCTTGGTGGAAATTCACCATTCATAGTCTTTGATGATGCTGATATTAAAAAAGCAGCAAAAGACGCTGTTTCATGTAAGTTTCGTAATTCTGGACAAACTTGTGTTTGTGCTAATCGTATTTATGTACAAGAATCTGTTCATGATCAATTTGTGCAGTATTTCTTGGAAGCAGTTCGGGCATTAAAAGTGGGGAATGGCTTTGAGGATGGTGTTACTCAGGGACCGCTGATTGATCAGCATGCAGTCGATAAGATGGAGTCCCATGTAAAAGATGCCTTATTTCATGGCGCTCAATTACTTACTGGGGGCAAACGTCATGCCCTAGGCGCAAATTTCTATGAACCTACCATCTTATTAAATCTCACTAATAAGATGCGATTGTATTCGGAGGAGACCTTTGGCCCTATAGCAGCAATTGCTAAATTCAGAACCGAGCAAGAGGTTATTGAAATGGCTAACAATACAGATTACGGTCTTGCTGCTTATGTGCACACAACAAATATCGGACGAATGTTTAGAGTGTCAGAGCTATTGGAGGTCGGGGTGGTGGGTATCAATAAAGGAGTGTTTGCAACTGAAGTGGCTCCATTTGGAGGCACTAAACAATCCGGGATTGGTACAGAGGGATCTAAGTATGGCATTGATGAGTATCTTCACCTAAAGCGCCTATCTATTGGAGGGGTCGATGCTTAGTTGTCAATGGCATTGCTCGCCAATTTATTTATTTTTTTAGCTTGAATTTCTTTTTTTGGTAGTGTCCTCTTGAAAAGCTGTATTGCACAGTTTATTAGATAGCCCTATTTTTTTATTCTGTAAGTCATTTAAAAATATATGAATTTTCCAGCATTCACGAATTCCTCTTAGGTGAAGGTGGTATGCTCGAATCGTACTGAGCAGGCCAAAAATCAAAGGTTCGTGCAGACAAGGTTATCAAGTGCAATCTTCAGCTGGCGTGATGAGTTACTTTACTAATGCTAGCAAAAGTATTGTTTTCGCACCAAAATAATGAGGCAGAGACGTTTATGGACCACTTGTATAAAAGTTCTGGTGGATTACAGATTGCCACTGCGCTTAATAAAAAGGATCTGTTTCTTGATCAAGTCAGAACCTGGTGCGATCGGGTTGGCGCTTCTCCTTATGTTGAAATCAGTCAAGAACATGATGATGGAATCCAGTACATCAGAATCTACGCAAATGATGTCTTGCACAAACTTTGTCAACATGCAGATACTTCCTGTTTAGCAGTAAGTCTTGGGCTAATTTCTGAGTGGTCAGCGCGAGATTTGACTCTTGAAACTGTTCTTAGCATGGCGGTAAGTCCAGTCATCTTTGACTTTTCGAGCTTGAATGATCTCGAATCAAACCTCAGAATGAGGGTAAGTGTAGCGTGCCTCGCCAGAAGGACTGAATTGAACTTTGATACAAGTGGCCTCTCTAGGCCAGAGGCATATTGGAGTCATGTCGAAGGTAGTGGTTTTATCTTGAAAGAGGGTGCTTCTTTAATTGACGGAATTGAGCGGGCACTATGCCCCGATATTTCAGGGGAGCATTTTTCATTTTCTTGTCAAAGAGCTACTGAGTATTTAATGCTACATAGCTTGGCAATTGAATTAAGCGCTACCAATCCAGCCAAATTAAAAGAAATAGAACTTCAGTGGAGGAAGAAAGCCTTAATTGCTGATGATTTTTTGAATGCATTTTTATTAGAAATTGGCTCATCTGCGGCCCCATTTCCAATGCGCTGCTATGTTCCTGGTGATCGAGTCTGGTTCAAAAATCCTGATGATTTCTCATCCAATGTCAAAGGATATGAGGGCTCATGGGTAATTTATATGGGTGGCGGTCTATTTACAAATCTTTGGGATAGATCCAGCCCATATACATTAGAGGCTAAGTGCATTGAAATTTATCACTGGCGCCATAGCGTGAGAGAGGATAAATTAGGCACATTAGAAATTAATGAAGATTTAGTTAAAGAATTAGTGGAGCAAACTCTAAGCTCCCATGTGCAAGTACGGAACTGTATTGATGCGATGTTGAGATATCGAGATCCTCAGGGGGTATATGAGGATGGAGGTTGTATAGATATCACTAGAGATACATTTAGGCGAGTATGTCCTGAATGTATTAATTGAGTTATTTTCCACGATAGACCACATTGCACAGTTTATTCGTAGGTTGCACGCTTAAAGCGCTAAGAATTTCACCTATCTAAACTCATTTAAACGGTAAGTTTTATTTATGGAAATGTTTTAGGTTGCTGACCGCTAATAGCAATGAAGAATTATTAGAACGAGTTTCCCAACTGGTTATCAGCAATTGCAAAACGGCAGCAAGTGCTACAGGAGCGCGTAAATTCTTAAACCTTCAAAACAAACCCACCACCTTGCCATCGATTAGATCAATCTTGTCGGCCGATGGCACTTTTGGCAGACCCGGCATGGTCATGA
>CANISN010000041.1 GCA_947470165.1 Burkholderiaceae bacterium
ATATATTGAACAAGTAAGGTTTGACAATGAGAGTGATTAATTTTTCTGATGCTAGAAATCAATTTAAGCAAGTGATCGATCAAGTGGTGAGTGATTGTGATGTAGCAATCATCTCTCGCAGAGATGCTGATGATGCTGTAGTGATGTCGTTGAATACCTATAACAGCATGATGGAAACACTCCATTTATTAAAATCTCCAGCTAACGTAAAACATTTGGAGAAATCATTGGCGCAATATCGTAAAGGACAAACGAAGAAAAAGGCTCTTGTAGATGCCGAGTAAGGTTGTGTGGACAAACGCAGCATGGTCTGATTATGTTTACTGGCAAGGGCAAGATAAAAAAACTTTAAAGCGTATCAATGTACTTATAAAGGATGCTATGCGAAATCCTGAGGACGGTATTGGAAAGCCTGAGGAATTAAGGGAAAGTCTATCGGGATTTTGGTCAAGACGAATAGATGATGTCCATCGTCTTGTATACGCCATCAACAAAGATCAGCTTATGATTATTGCGTGCCGATATCACTATGAATGAGCATGATTCTGGGGCGGTTATTTCACTGGTTTATCCAACTGAAAAACCACCGGCGCATCTTCATCGATCTTGCTTGGTGACGATTCTGGCTTTACTTCATCTGTGTTTGTGAAGTTAAAGTCTTGACTCTGCACGACTGCTGCAGGCTTATCCAGAAAAGTAGTGACTAGTACTGGGAATGCAGCTACAACAACAACCATAATCAGTTGCAGGCCTACCCAAGGCAATGCGCCCCAGTAGATGTCGCTACTCTTGACTTCTTTGGGTGCCACGCCACGTAAGTAGAAAAGTGCAAATCCAAACGGGGGATGCATAAACGAGGTCTGCATATTCACGCAGAGCATCACGCCAAACCAAACGAGTGCAGCGCTAGCGGCAGCTTGGGGATTACCATTCATAGTGGCGAGTAGTACTGGTGCTAGTAGTTTGACCGCCACCGGTGCAAGTAATGGCACAACGATGAAGGCAATCTCAAAAAAGTCTAGAAAGAATGCCAAGAAAAAAACAAACAAGTTCACGGCAACTAAGAAACCAATCCAGCCACCAGGCAGATTTGAAAATAATTCCTCTACCCAATGTCCGCCATCAACCCCTTGAAATACTACCGAGAAGCAGGTTGAGCCAATCAAGATAAATATCACCATGGCAGTAATGCGCATCGTATTTTGATAGGCCTCCTGAATAAGCCCTTTCAGATTGGGAATACTCGCCCTCCGAATCCACGCTAAGAGCAATGCTCCCATTGCCCCCATCGCACCAGATTCAGTTGGCGTCGCAATACCAGTCATGATGGTTCCCAGTACCAAGAAAATCAGCACAGCGGAAGGAATGATCCCCATGAGGCATTTTTTCCAGAGCGGCCAGCCCTTTAGAGTGAGTTCGCCTTCTGGAGCTGCTGGTAGATAGTCTGGTCTAAACCGCGATAAGAAGAAGGTGTAGAGCGCAAAAAGACCAATCTGCAATAGTGATGGACCCCAAGCACCCAGGTACATGCTACCCACATCAGCACTACCGCTTTGGGTTTTTAATTGATCCGCCAAAACAATCAATACCAAGGAAGGCGGGACTAATTGCGTAATAGTCCCAGAAGCGGCCAAAACGCCCGTAGCGTAGCGCATGTTGTAGCCATAACGCATCATTACCGGCAGCGAGATCATCGCCATAGCGATCACCTGAGCAGCCACCGTGCCGGTGATTGCTCCTAGTATGAATCCAACTATGATTACTGAATAGCCAAGACCGCCCCGAATGCGCCCAAAGAGTTGGCCCATGGAGTCAAGCATTTCTTCGGCAAGGCCACAGCGCTCCAGAATGGCGCCCATGAAAGTGAAGAAGGGGATGGCTAATAGGAGATCGTTAGCCAGCACACTACCAAAGATACGTTGAGGAATAGCTTGCAGAAATGGCATGCCAAAGAAGTTCTCGCTAATCGCAACACCTGCAAAGAATAATCCTGCTGCCATCAAAGAAAAAGCCACCGGGAAGCCGATCAACATAAATACGATCAAGCCACCAAACATGAGTGGTGGCATCCATTCAAGCGGAATCATTGCATGGGCTTTTCATAATGAAGGTCGGCTGATGGCAAGACTTCTTTACCTTGCAGGGCGGCAATTCGTTTAGTGATTTCTGAAAGTCCTTGAAGGCTCAGCATAAAAAAACCTAAGGGCACAATCAATTTAATGGGGTAGCGTGGTAAACCGCCTGCATTGAGTGAGTGCTCTGATACCAACCATGAGGGATAAAACAAGGTAGTCCAAGATAGCCAGGCAAATAAGATGCAAGCTGGCATAAGAAACAATACCAAACCGAAGAGATCGATATAGAGACGTCCACGATCAGAGAGTTGCGAGTAAATTAAATCCACTCGAACATGCTCATTGCATTTAAGGGTATAGGAGGCACCCAGCATTACGGCTGCGCCAAAGAGATACCACTGCAATTCCAGTGGCCAGTTATTGCTGATATCTAAGCCGTAGCGCAAAAGAGCATTACTTGCTGAGACTACACAAGATAGCAAAATCATGATACCGGCTAGCTTGCCTAGAAATTGATTGAGACGATCAATTCCGATTGAGAGTAGTCCCCAAAAGCCCATGCGATCTAGAGATCCGCACGAGCCCGTTTGATTGCAGCCAGTACTTGGGCTGGAGCTGTGCCGCCAGTATGTTGGCGTGAGTTAACGGAGCCATCTACCGTTAATAGGGCAAACACATCGTCGCCTATGAGCTCAGGACGATTATCTAAGCCACAAGCAAAGCGTAATTCAGAAAGACTGAGATCGGTCAGCATGCAATTGCGGCCAACACAAGCTTTCACTGCATGGGCTACTGCCTCATGCGCATCTCGGAAAGCCAGTCCTTTTTTAACTAAGTAGTCAGCTAAGTCGGTTGCAGTTGCAAAGCCTTCTTCGGCAGCCGCTTTCATGACATCGGCTTTAACTTGAATATGCGGCACCATATCAGCGAAGATGCGCAAGGTATCTTGTACGGTATCAACTGCATCAAACAATGGTTCTTTATCTTCTTGATTATCTTTGTTATATGCCAATGGCTGGCTCTTCATCAAAGTTAGCAAAGAAATCAAGTCGCCATATACGCGTCCAGTTTTGCCACGAGCTAACTCTGGTACATCTGGGTTCTTCTTCTGCGGCATGATAGAGCTGCCAGTGCAGAAACGATCTGGCAAATCAATGAAGCCAAAGCGTGGGCTTAGCCACAGTACTAACTCCTCAGATAAGCGGGAGACATGCATCATCAAAATGGATGCAAAAGCACAGAACTCAATCGCGAAGTCACGATCTGACACTGCATCCAGAGAGTTATTGCAAATGCCATCAAAGCCAAGAATCTTGGCAACTTGATCACGATCAATTGGGTAGGTCGTTCCAGCCAAAGCTGCGGCACCGAGTGGCAGGCGATTAAAGCGGATGCGTAGATCAGCCAAGCGACTAGCATCACGGCTAAACATTTCGTAATAGGCCATCAAGTGATGGCCAAAGGTAATGGGTTGAGCTACCTGTAAGTGGGTGTGGCCAGGCATGATTGTGGCAGAGTGAGTCTGTGCAAGATCTAGTAGGGCGATGCGCAAGGTTTTCAGGGTGACTGCAATCTGATCAACGCTGTCACGTAACCAAAGGCGTAAATCAGTCGCTACTTGATCATTGCGTGAGCGACCGGTATGAAGACGTTTGCCAGCGTCGCCAACTAATTCAGTGAGACGAGCCTCGATGTTGAGATGCACATCTTCTAGAGCGAGTTGCCAGTTAAATTCTCCGGCCTCAATTTCGCGTTTAATCTGGGTCATTCCCTTTTGGATATCCGCTAAATCTTGTGCACTAATGATCTTTTTAGTGGCTAGCATTTCAGCGTGAGCTAAAGACCCTGCAATATCGACCAAGGCAAAGCGTTGATCAAAGCCAATAGAGGCGGTATAACGCTGAACTAGTTCGTCGACGGGTTCGGTAAAGCGGGCCGACCACGCTTGGGCTTTGTTGGCAAGGGAATTTTTTGATGAGCTCATAAACGCAGTATATTGTTATAGGTCTTTATTTATTTTAAATGCTATGTCCCAAACCTCTATTTCTAGTTCTACATCCCCCATCCCCGCTGCCCCTGAGCGCCTGGTAATCGCCTCCCGCGAGAGCCGTCTTGCCATGTGGCAAGCGGAACATCTCAGAGATTGCCTCAAAAAGCTCTATCCAGACTGTGACGTCCAGATCTTGGGCATGACTACTCGGGGCGACCAAATACTGGATAAAGCCCTCTCTAAAGTCGGTGGAAAGGGTTTGTTTGTAAAAGAGCTCGAAACTGCTCTTGAGGACGGTCGGGCTGATTTGGCAGTCCATTCCTTAAAAGATGTCCCCATGATCATGCCTGAGGGCTTTGATTTGTCTTGCGTCATGGCGCGTGAAGACGCGCATGATGCGTTTGTATCTAATGACTATTCTAGTCTTGAAGATTTACCTAAGAATGCGGTAGTTGGTACCTCTAGTTTGCGCCGTGAGTCGGTTCTTAGGTCCAAGTTCCCTCATTTGGTAATCCAGCCTCTAAGGGGAAATTTAGATACCCGCATGGCTAAATTAGATCGCGGCGAGTACCAAGCCATTATTTTGGCCGCTGCGGGATTGAAACGTCTCGGTCTAGCAAGCCGTATTCGAGCCCTCTTGCCGATTGATCCTTACACCCCTGCAGCAGGGCAAGGCGCTCTCGGGATCGAAACTTTGAGCAAGCATCCCAACATTAAACAGTGGCTTGCGCCACTCAATGATTTACCTACCCTTTATGCAGTCAGTGCCGAGCGTATGGTGTCTCGCCAACTTGGAGGCTCTTGTGAAGTGCCCTTGGCTGCTTACGCTACCTGGGACCAAGATCACATGAATATCCGTTCTTTTGTTGCAAGCGTAGATGGTAAGGCCAGCTGCTTGGCTAGCGCGCAAGGCAAAGTCAAGAGCCTAGAGGATGCCGAGGCCTTAGGTCTTTCAGTTGCGCGAGATCTGATTTCTCAAGGCGCTGAGCATTTATTGCCTAACGGTTTACCTAAATAAGAATTAATAAGACCAGCTGCCGATGAGCAACAAGATGAGCGGCAAGACTATTGTCATTACCCGTCCCATGGGGCAGGCACGTCAATTGTCGGAAGCGCTTCAAGCGAGCTTACTCAAGAGCGGTATTGGTAAAGAATTATTTCCAAAAATCATTTCTCTACCACTACTCACTATCGTCCCGAAGGGTGATAGTGGTTTAGCTCATGAAATAACTGAAGCCCTACAGTCTGCAGATCTAGTCATTTTCGTCAGCCCCAATGCAATTGAATGCACGATGCGTTTACTTGAGAAATCTTGGCAGGGTCTAGTAGATCGCTTAATACCCATTGGAGTGATGGGTGGCAGTAGTATGGCGGCCTTAAAAAATCATGGCATCGGTTCTGAGAGTATTCCGACACCGGTGATCCTCCCACAAGACAATGCCCACTGGGATTCAGAGGGCTTATGGCTTGAGTTACAAAAATTGCAATGGGATTGGCCTACAAAAAAAGTAATGATCTTCAAGGGTGACGGTGGGCGCGACTGGTTGGCTGAAACCTTAAAAGATGCAGGGGCCCAAGTCGAAGCAATTGCAGTCTATACGCGCGTACCTTTAGACCTTAATAACCCTGCTTGGAAGGATGTTCATAAGATGGATTTTGCACAGTCTCTTTGGTTGCTTACCTCCTCTGAGGCGGTACGCTATTTGGGGCAGGCTAAGCTGCCAGTAGATCTTGCTAGGGCGATTTGCCCACATCACAATATCGCCGATGCTGCAAAGCAAATTGGCTTTGGAGAAACCCTTACTTGCGAGCCTGGAGATGAATCTCTAATTGCCGCATCGCAAGCTTGGCTATCTATTTAATTGCTGGGATAGTTCAGTAGTGCCGGCAGAAATACTTCGCTCACTAAGAGCGGACGCCCTTTAAGTTGATACAGTGTGCGCCTAGCCCAACTGACTGATTGCAGTTCAGGGTATTGCTGAAAACATTTTTTCCATAAGGCACTTTTTTTATCTAAGCGGGAAATTACACGATGTGATTTCTTTTTGGAGTGCATGCGTTTTTTGGCAAACAGCACTGCGCCTAATGGTTTCTTACCTAAGCGTAGGACTTCATGGTTGCTACCACTTGAGCTGCTATTGGGAATAATGCTGCGTGCCATAACCAGCGGAATGCCATTGACACAGAGTAATACCTCTCGCAGACGACAGCGTTTGATCTTGAAGTGAAAATAGCGACTTTCGTCGCTATTGAGGTTTTGCCTGCAATCTTGCAACACTAGAACTTCTAGTTTTTGTCCAATTACACTTTCAATCTTTTGAGTTAAGGAGCCAGTATCACTGAGCCAAGACTGCCACTTTCGCGGCGCTTGATGCAATGCACCGGAATCGACTCGATTCCATGCAGAACGGAGACGACGACGGTAAACCATGTTTAGTTGCCACTAAAACTTCTACGTTGACCACCAGTTTTGGGTTTAGCAAAACGTGGGCCAGCGGACGGACGTGAGTCACCAGAGCGATTACCGCCTGCTGGGCGCGAGTCACTGGAGCGATTGCCACTTGTAGGGCGTGAATCAGCAAAACGATTAGCACCAGCAGCGGGACGTGAGTCGCCGGATGGACGTGAGTCGCTAGAGCGAGATTCAAAATGATTGCCTGAGCGATTACCACCACCTCCGCCACCGCTGCCAGAGCGAGACTCTGAGCGGGCACCTGAACCATAACGACCACCACCGCTTCCAGAACGGTTACCGCCACCGAAACCACCACCAGAGCGACCGCCACCTGGGCGTCCACCGCCACCACCAAAGCTAGGCTTGGCTTGTGGCTCTAGTCCGGCGATGACTGAAGCAACGATGTCTTGCTGTGTAAAGCGTTCGATATTGCGAATTTTGGCACGATCGCGATGCTCAACTAATGTGATAGCAACACCATTACGACCAGCGCGACCCGTTCTACCGATACGGTGTGTATAGTCCTCTGGTTTCATTGGCAAGCCAAAGTTAATCACGTGGCTAATACGGGGTACATCGATACCGCGAGCCGCTACATCAGTCGCAACCAAAATCTTGGTATGACCTTTCCGCAGAGACTCAAGACGACGCATACGCACAGCTTGAGGCATTGCACCGTGTAAGGCGCTAGCTTCGTAACCATTGGCACGCAAGGTGTCAGCAATTTTCTCACTTTCAATTTGAGTGCTTGCAAACACGACTGCTTGATCCAAAGAGGCGTCAGCCAAAATATGCTCAAGCAATTTGTGTTTATGTGACATGCTGTCAGCCCAATGTAACTTCTGCTCGATATTGGCATGCTTCTCGCCAGCATGAGCTAGCTCAATACGTTTAGCATTGGAAGTCAATTCATTAGCCAAAGACATGATCTTTGGCGCAAAGGTTGCCGAGAACATCAAAGTTTGAGTACGACCAGCGCAGCGTTTGTCAATTGCTTCTAGATCATCTGCAAATCCCATGTCAAGCATGCGATCGGCTTCGTCGATAACAAGTTGTTTTACGTCATCCAAGCGGATTGCCTTGCTATCTGTGAGGTCGAGCAAACGACCAGGAGTCGCCACAACTAACAATGCACCTTTCAGAGCTTGGATTTGCTTACCGTAAGGCATGCCACCCATGACGGTTGCGATTCGGATACCTTTCATGCCACGAACTAAGTTGACTGCATCTGCAGCAACCTGTTGAGCTAATTCACGAGTAGGGCAGAGGACCAACACTTTAGGTTGAGCGCGACCTGGTACGGGCGAGTTATTTGGATTGTCTTCGATAAGTTGATTAATCAAAGGTAATAAAAAGGCTGCGGTTTTACCGCTGCCAGTCTGGCTGCTGACCAATAAGTCACCGCCAGCCAGAGCTGCGGGAATAACCTGCGCTTGTACTTCAGTGGCCTGGGTATAACCCAGCTCAGTAACGTTTTTAAGGAGTTGCGCCGCTAGGGCGAAAGACTGGAATTCAGTTCCAGTAGGTTTTGAGTCTTTAGACTCATGATTCGTTTCTTTAGAAAAAGTCATGCTATTACACATCCCCATCAAGGGATGTCTCCGTATGTACACTCTTTGTTTTTTGAGTGTGATGGTCAAAGGCATCGACCATCAGGCAGGCGGCAGCGCGTTTTTGTAACTTCGGTGTTTATGACTTCTAAACGATACGCTGAAATATAGCTGGGGGGCGATGAATCAAATTGCTTTAAAAAGCCTCTGATTATGGCATTTTCGTTGTGGGATTACAAGGGTTTTCCCGAATTTAATTATGATAAGGTTATGAATTGGTTCATTTCACCCTCAAGTGTGGGCATTGTTGATTTTCCTACGTATCTTGTGGGCGTGATCTTCACTGTCCTATTTCCTGGACCGAACTCTCTTTATGTATTGACCATTGCTTCAGTCAAAGGTTGGCGTGCGGGGACTTGGGCATCACTCGGAATTTTTATTGGTGATGTCATTTTGATGCTCGGTGTTTCTTTAGGCGCCGCAACTTTGCTGAATTCATCGCCATCCCTGTTTTATATTCTTCGAGTTCTAGGCGCTGCTTATTTGGCATGGATGGGCTATGGTTTCATGCGAGATGGTCTCAGGCGCTGGCAAGGGACTCAACTAGCAGCCGCAGGAAATAGTGACGCTCATTATTTAAATACCTTGCATCCAACTGTAGCTGCGCTAACCTTATCTTTAACCAATCCTAAGGCAATCTTTTTCTTTGTTTCATTCTTTGCGCAATTTATTCAACCAGAGTATGCGCATCCTACGTATACATTTTTGTATTTGGCCTGTGTCTTACAAGTAGTAAGCATGACCTACTTAACAGGTCTTATCTTTGCTGGACAATTTTTCCTCAGCTTCTTTACAAGACATCCCCATTACGCAGCAGTTCTTTGGTTTACTGTTGGAATGCTCTTGATTGGATTTGCTGGAAAACTTTTACTGTACTCTCAAGTATGAAGTTGGTATTTATTTGAGCCAACGCAATAAGCGCTCAACACCTTTACCATAAGGCGGTCTTGCTAGTTCAGTGCCACGTAGATAATTAAGACCCCAGAATCCTCGAACCTCCAAAACAGATTTACGGTGACTAAATATCTCAAAGCCCGCTTTACCATGGTAGGCGCCCATGCCACTTGCGCCGATACCGCCGAAAGGTAAATCCTCCACGGCCGCATGGAGAAGGGTGTCATTGATCGTTACGCCACCCGAGCGCGTTTCATTCAGAATGCGCTTCAGCGCTTCTTTATTTTTACCAAACCAATATAGGGCTAGCGGGATTGGGCGGTCATTAATATAGCGAATGCTTGATGAGAGATCATTGATTGCCAAGATTGGAAGAATAGGGCCAAAGATTTCTTCTTGCATGATGTGAGCATCTTCAGAAACGTTTAGGAGTGCTGTGGGTATGAACGAGAGTGACTTACTTTCACTGGAAGTAAGAAGCGGTATTGCTTTTGCCCCGCGATCTACTGCATCTTTAAGCAAATGCTGCCAGCGTACCAATTGATGTTCGTCAATCGCGCCGGTAAATTCTTCAGGATTTGCAAATTGTTTTTGGGCTGCGATTTGTAGTGCTTTTACAAACTCATCGCAAGCGTTTCCATGAATCATTACGTAATCAGGGGCAATACAGGTTTGTCCGCCATTGATTAACTTGCCGTAAATGAGGCTGTCCGCAGCAGCCTGAAGTTTGGCCGAGGGGTCAATAATAGCTGGGGACTTGCCGCCTAGTTCTAGAGTAACAGGGGTCAGATGTTCTGCAGCTGCACGCATAACTTTTTTACCGATTTTTTTTGAGCCCGTAAAAAAGAGATGATCAAAAGGGAGTGCTGCAAAAGACTCTCCAACCTCTGTTCCGCCAATACTGACGCAAAATTCGCTAGGGTGAAAGTACTCCTGAATCAATATTGCCAAGAATCCAGAAGTGCGAGAACTTCTTTCTGAGGGTTTGAGCCACACTCGATTTCCAGCTGCAATAGCTGCAATGGCTGGAAGCAGTGCTAGTTGAACCGGGTAATTCCAGGGACTCATGATGCCAACTACGCCCATAGATTGCATCTGAGTCCATGCATGAGAGGACCCTAAAAATCCTGGGGTTGGCACA
>CANISN010000042.1 GCA_947470165.1 Burkholderiaceae bacterium
CCAACCTCTAGTATCTTGAGTCCAAAAGAATCCATTGATTTAGATGGTAAGCCGATCACGTTACAAACTAAAGGTCGTCATGATCCTTGTGTAGGCATTCGGGCAACGCCGATTGCAGAGGCTATGCTCGCGCTGGTATTGATGGATCATGCTTTGCGCCATCGCGCTCAGTGTGGTGATGTAAAGCATTCTGTTCCACCTATTCCAGCCTCCCGCCCTGGTTCTGTAACTGATTAATTTATATTCTTCTAATTAAAAGCAAAAGAAAATGACACCTTCAGTGCGTTGGGCCTTCGGGTCCTTTTTCTTTTTATATTTTGCTTATGTTGGTTTAGTCTCTCCATATGCCAGCCTCTTTTTTTTAGAGCGTGGATTTAGTGTTATTGAGATAGCGGTCTTAATGTCCATGCTACAAATTACACGGATCGTAGGGCCATTCTCCTGGGGGTGGCTATCTGACTACTTATCAAATCGTATCGGGATCATTCGCTTTTGTACTTGCTTGGCGGCGGTAGTTTTTCTGACGATCTTTTTCCTGCAGAGTTATGCCGCATTTTTTGTTTGGATGTTTGTACTACACACAATCTTAAGCAGTCTCATGCCATTGGGTGAATCCGCTACTGTCCACGCCTTATTTAAAGATAATTCATTTGATAAGCGATATGGACGCTTGCGTTTATGGGGCTCGATCGGTTTTATCGCGATGGTGCTCTTTGCCGGGGAATTATTTCAGCGCAAAGGCATTGAGCTTTACCCCATCGTGGGCGCGGTGGTTCTTATTTTCCTAGCATCAGTGGCCTTTAGATTGCATGAACCAAAGATGGAGCGTCGCAAGATGGTGAAGGGTGAGCTCCTCATTGTTCTGTTTAATCCGGATGTGCGTTGGTTCTTGCTTTCCGGTTTCTTCATGATCTTTGCCCACGCTGCTTTGTATGTTTTTTATTCTCTCTACCTAGCAGATTTGGGTTATGACAAATTCCAAATCGGCTTGTTTTGGGCGCTTGGTGTTGCTGCTGAGGTGATTTTCTTTTACTACCAGAGTAAGGTGCTCAGTCGTCTTAATGCTGAAGTCGTATTGCAAATCGCTTTTGGGATTGGCGTGTTCAGATTTATTTTGATAGCCTTCTTCCCAGTGACCTGGGTTCTGATTATTGCCCAGCTGATGCATGCTGGCACTTTTGCTGCTCACCATAGTGCTGCCACCAAGTTACTGCAGCATTGGTTCACTGGTCCACTCCAAGCACGCGGGCAGGCCCTGATGGCAACCGTATCTTATGGCTTGGGCGGAACCCTTGGCGGCTTAGTTGCAGGATGGTTATGGGATGCTACTCAGCCACGCAATGTCTTTGTGATGGCAGCTCTAGCTTGCGGCCTAGCAGGTATGGCGATTGGGAAACTAAGTCCTCGTCACTACCCAGCTAGTGAAAGTACTTAATGCAGAGTCACGATGACTTACATGGAGGCGTAGTTTGGTCCGCCACCACCTTCTGGAGTAAGCCAAACAATATTCTGGCTTGGATCTTTAATATCGCAAGTTTTGCAATGTACACAGTTTTGTGAATTAATTTGCAGCTGAGAAGCACCGTCTTTTTCCACATACTCATAAACGCCAGCAGGGCAGTAACGTTGCTCTGGACCTGCGTAGGTTTTAAGATTTAGGCTCACCGGTATTGATGCATCCTTAAGAGTCAGATGAATCGGTTGATTCTCAGCATGATTGGTATTAGAGATAAATACTGATGAGAGGCGATCAAATGTAATCTTGCCATCGGGTTTTGGGTAGTGGATGGGTTGATGCTGCGCCGCTGGTTCTAGGCACTCATGATCTGCATGCTTTAAGTGAATTGTCCAAGGCATATTGCCACCCAAGAGTTTTTGTTCTAAGCCAACCATGAGAGTCCCAAGATAAAGTCCTTTTGACATCCATGACTTAAAGTTACGCGCTTGATTGAGTTCCGCATATAACCAACTCTTTTTGAAAGCGCTTGGATAGGCAGACAGCACATCAGCAGAACGATGTTCAGCAAGTGCAGCAACCGCTGCTTCAGCTGCAAGCATTCCGGTCTTAATGGCAGCATGACTTCCTTTAATACGCGATGCATTTAAGAAGCCAGCATCACAACCAATCAAGGCGCCACCTGGGAATACAGTTTTTGGCAGGCTATTTAAACCACCAGCAGTGAGTGCACGAGCACCATAAGCTAGACGCTTACCGCCTTCAAAAGTCTCCCGAATTGTGGGATGCAATTTATAGCGTTGAAATTCTTCAAAGGGGGAGAGGTAGGGGTTTTTATAAGAGAGGCCTACCACCAAACCGACGGCTACCTTGTTATCACCTAGGTGATATAGGAATGAGCCTCCATAGGTATCGCTCTCTAATGGCCAGCCAGCAGTATGAACGACTAGACCAGGTTTACTTTTAGAGGGCTCTACTTCCCAAAGCTCTTTAATACCGATGCCATAGCTTTGTGGATCTGCATCTTGATCAAGTGCATATTTAGAAATGAGTTGTTTACCTAAGTGACCGCGTGAGCCTTCAGCAAATAAGGTGTACTTAGCGCGCAACTCCATGCCGAGCTGAAACTGATCAGTGGGTTGACCCTCTTTGTCTAAGCCCATTGAGCCCGTGATCACACCACAAACCGCACCTTGCTCGTTGTAGAGAATCTCCGCAGCAGGAAAGCCAGGAAAAATTTCTACACCGAGATTCTCGGCTTGTTGACCAAGCCAGCGAGTGACATTGGCTAAGCTAACGACGTAGTTACCTTCATTCTTAAAACAGTGAGGCAGTATCCAATTAGGAACTTGAAATGAGCTCTCTTTTGTCAGGAATAAAAACTGATCTTGAGTGACTGCAGTATCGAGTGGTGCTCCCAGCTCTTTCCAGTTAGGTAAGAGCTCTGTCAGGGCCTTGGGATCCATTACTGCTCCAGACAAAATATGTGCACCGATTTCTGATCCCTTTTCGAGAACGCAAACACTCATTTCCTTGCCAGTCTCATTGGCCAGTTGTTTAGCTTTAATTGCTGCAGAAAGACCAGCAGGCCCACCGCCCACAATCACTAGGTCATAGTCCATGGATTCTCTAGGTCCAAATTGTGCGAGTATTTCCTGGGCAGTCATTTCATTTCTCCGGCATTGCTTTAAAAATGGGGCGCTAAAGTGATTTTCAGCACTTTTACTACTTATCTAGCTTCAAAGCGCATCTATAGTTTAGTTCGAAGCTAGAAAAACCAGCTTAGTAAGCAAGGCCAATGGGCTCTCGAGTCTAAGGCGTTATGATTACTTTTTTACCTTTTTGGCAATATTAGGACGAATTTATGAATAAAACTTACCCATCGGCTGTAGACGCCCTACGGGATATCTTGAAGGATGGCCAAAGGCTTGCTGTTGGCGGCTTTGGTCTTTGCGGCATTCCAGAGGCTTTAATTGCTGCAGTAAAGGATCTTGGCGCACAAAATCTAACAGCGATTTCAAATAACGCAGGGGTGGATGGCTTTGGTTTGGGTCTATTACTGAACTCAAGACAAGTGAAAAAAATGGTTGCTTCTTATGTTGGCGAGAACAAAGAGTTTGAGCGTCAATTTTTAGCTGGCGAGCTAGAGTTGGAATTTACTCCGCAAGGTACCTTGGCAGAGAGGTTGCGCGCAGGGGGTTGTGGCATTCCAGCTTTCTATACCAAAACGGGTGTAGGCACCTTAGTTGCTGAAGGTAAAGAAGAAAAAGAATTCGATGGCGAGAGATACATCATGGAACGTGCGATTGTTTCAGATATTTCCCTAGTGAAAGCATGGAAGGCGGATAAATCTGGTAATTTGATTTATCGATATACCGCTCGTAACTTCAATCCTATGGTTGCAATGGCTGGCAAGATCACGGTTGCTGAAGTCGAAGAGATCGTAGAGAACGGCGAGTTGGATCCTGACTCCATTCATACACCGGGCATCTATGTCCATCGTTTAGTACTTAATGCCACGCCTGAGAAACGTATTGAGCAACGCACTTTGTCTGCAGCTTAATACCCACAGAAGCAATATAAAAAATAGAACAGAATATTTAGGAAGATCGATATGCCTTGGAATAGAGATGAAATGGCGGCACGTGCTGCTAAAGAGCTAAAAGATGGTTACTACGTCAACTTGGGTATTGGTATGCCAACCTTGGTAGCTAATCACGTACCAAAAGGAATGGAAGTTTGGCTGCAATCAGAAAATGGATTGCTAGGTATTGGCCCATTTCCAACCGAAGCAAAGATTGATGCTGATTTGATTAATGCAGGCAAGCAAACCATTACCACCTTACCTGGCTCGTCGATTTTTTCTTCTGCGGATTCATTCGGAATGATTCGTGGCGGAAAGATCAATATTGCGATTCTGGGTGCAATGCAGGTGAGTGAGCATGGCGACTTAGCAAACTGGATGATTCCTGGCAAGATGGTTAAAGGCATGGGTGGCGCCATGGACTTAGTTGCTGGTGTAAAGCACGTAGTTGTCTTGATGGAGCACGTTGCTAAGAAAAAAGATGGCACTGAAGAAATTAAGATTCTGCCTAAATGCACTTTGCCCCTCACTGGCGTCAGTGTTATTAGTCGCATCATTACCGATCTTTGTGTACTCGACATCACTCCAAAGGGCTTAAAGTTGGTAGAGTTAGCTCCTGGCGTTACAAGAGAAGAGGTAGCATCCAAAACGGGTGCCCCTGTTGATGCAACAGGTTTCTAACAACCGTCATTAGTTAGTGAAATAATGGGGTCTTAATGACCCCATTTCTTTTTCCAGGAATTTTTTATGAGTGCTGAAGATCATTCGCTTCATGCCCACAAGCAGGGCGATGCTAAACACTCACACAGCAAACAGGTATCTAATCAAAATTTACTATTGATTGCATTGGTGCTGACTCTGGGCTTTTCTGGGGTTGAGGGGGCGGCCGCTTATTTTGCCAATTCCTTAGCATTAATTTCTGATGCTGGTCATATGGTGACTGATGCAGCAGCCCTGGGTTTAGCCTTGTTAGCACAAATTATTTCTCGGCGTCCGCCATCACCAAAACATTCCTTCGGATTTGGAAGAGCAGAAGCCTTGGCAGCTTTTGTAAATAGTATTGCGATGCTAGCCTTAGTTGTTTGGATTATGGTGGAGGCGATTAGTCGTTTCTACGAACCACATCAGGTCGATGGCTTAACTGTCACCGTGGTTGCTGCTATTGGCTTGCTAATGAATATCGTTGTCGCATGGGTGCTCTCGCGCGATAAAAAGAGTGTTAATACTCGTGCCGCATTGGTTCATGTGATGGGCGACTTATTAGGGTCTATCGCGGCTCTGATTGCAGGTATTGTCATTCAGTTAACTGGATGGATGCCAATAGATGCGATTTTATCTATCTTGGTCTCTCTCTTAATTCTGAAGTCGACTATTTCTATTCTCAAAGAGTCCTATCATTTCTTAATGGAAGGCGTGCCTTTACATATTGACTACCTGCAGGTCGGCAAGGACTTAAAAAAGGTGCCAGGTGTATTGGCAGTGCATGATCTCCATGTTTGGGAAATGACGCCGAGTTTTCCTGCTCTGATTGGCCATATTGAAATTGCCCAGATTTCTGAGTGGCCAGAGATCATGGCGCGTATCAATTCGATGTTATTGAGTAAGCATGGCATTGATCATGTAACGCTACAGCCTGAAGTTGAGAGCATGCTGGTTGGACATGGTCATGATGAGCCAATGAAAGAGGATATAAAAACTCCCCATGTCACACACCAGGGTGAGACTTTTTATGTGACTTGTACTAGTAGTGATGGCTCCCATCGTATGGCTTATCACGCCTGGGGTAATCCTGAAAATCCAAAAGTATTGCTTTGTGTCCATGGTTTGACTCGCAGGGGTACTGACTTTAAAACCCTTGCGCAGGCAATGAGTCATGAGTATTACGTTGTTTGCCCTGATGTCGTTGGTCGTGGCCACTCCGATCGTCTCAAGAATCCGATGCTATATGCAGTTCCACAATATGTAGCTGACATAGCAGGTTTGATTAAGCAACTTGGTGCTACTCAAGTAGATTGGTTTGGCACATCTATGGGCGGCTTGATTGGCATGGTTTACGCATCGATGCCCAATAATCCCATTCGTCGCATGTTGATTAATGATGTGGGTCCACGCATTGAGCCTGAAGCAATCAAGCGCTTAGGTTCTTATGTTGGACAAGCTTTTGCCTTCGCTAATCGTGCTGATGCCTTGCAACGATTAAATGAGATCTGCGCTTCTTTTGGTGCGCACACGCCCGAAGAGTGGGAGATCTATAACGGCCCAATGCTGGTGCAAAAGGACGGTCTATGGGTAATGCACTATGACCCTGATATTGCAGTGCCTTTTGCCTCGGTCAATCCGATCATGGCAAAAGCGGGTGAGATGGCTATGTGGCACGCGTTTAAGCAAATTCATATTCCAATGCTGATTGTGCGGGGCGGTGACTCTGATTTGCTCTCGGCTAAAACTGTGGCTGAGATGTGCAAGGTCAACCCTTATGTTCGCAGCATTGAGATTCCGGGAGTAGGGCATGCACCTGCTTTTGTGAAACCAGAGCAAGTTGCTTTAGCAAAAGAATTCTTTAGTTAAGGATTGCAGTCGCCTATGTCACATGCTGGCAATGCATCTGAGAAGATCAAAATAGTGGATGGCTGGTATGGTGAGCCTTCTGATAATCACGCTGATGGTGTTCTGAGTATTCTTAAACTACTCCATCTAGATGAGGCTACGCTATGCGCTGCAAGTAATATTGCGCGCACCCATGGCAAAGAAGCGCTCATCAAGTTGATTGGTGATGAGTCAGCCAAACTACTAATTGGCTATCGAGGGCTGAGACAGGCCCAAGCCAAGCTCGTTCGCAATGATGGTGGCTTGAGTATTTCTGGGCAAGAAGAAATGCTTAGAAAGATGCTACTCGCTTTTGGGGATGACTTGCGAGTGGTACTTATTTATCTTGCCTCACGTTTGCAAACCCTGCGCTGGATCACGCAAGAAAAAATTGAGATGCCTAGAGCTTGGGCACAAGAGATTCTGAATATTGATGCAAGCCTAGTAAATCGTTTGGGTATCTGGCAAATGAAATGGGAGATGGAGGATTTAGCTTTTCGTATTCTATCTCCAGAGATTTATCGCGATATTGCGAAGATGTTGGATAGCAAGCGCATTGAGCGTGAATCTTTTATTGGGCAAATTGTCAGTAGGCTTCAAGAGGAATTAAACGCTACTCATATTGAAGGTGAGGTTCAGGGTCGCCCTAAACATATTTATAGTATCTGGAAAAAGATGCAGGGCAAGTCATTAGATTTTGCCAATCTTTATGACGTCAGGGCATTCAGGGTGCTAGTTGATGATGTCAAATCTTGTTATGCCATTTTGGGGTTGGTCCATAACGTCTGGCAACCAGTGCCGCGTGAGTTTGATGACTACATTGCAAGGCCAAAACCTAACGGTTATCAGTCTTTACATACTGTGGTCATGGATGAGCATGGCACTGCATTTGAGATACAGGTGCGTACTAATGAGATGCATCGGCAAGCTGAGTATGGTCTGGCTGCACACTGGCGCTATAAGGAGGGCGCTTATGTTGGTGCAGCAACTCTACCAAAAAATAAACCCACATCTAATAACCAAAGTACGCCAAACTCAAGCCAACAAACTGGTACGCATAGTGCAGCGGTTGCTTATGAGCGCCAAATTGCTTGGGCAAGGCAACTCATTTCTTGGAAAGAAGATGCTTGGGAGCAACTCAAGCATCATGAGATTGATGATCATATTTATGTTCTCACTCCATTGGGGAAAGTAATTTCTCTGGAGAAAGGTTCCTCGCCTATCGACTTTGCTTATGCGGTTCACACTGATCTGGGTCATCGCTGTCGCGGCGCTCGAGTAGATGGTGCGATGGTGCCATTAGATACGCCACTACAGAATGGCCAGACAATTGAAATCATTGCAGTGAAGCATGGTGGACCATCGCGTGATTGGATTAGCCCTAGCCGCAATTACTTGCGTTCACAGCGTGCTCGCACACGTGTTCGCGCTTGGTTCAATGCCTTGGATGATGAGGAGGCTGGTACAAAGCCTGCTGAGGTTAAGGCAGAACCCAAGGCTGAAGCTAAAGTCATTACTC
This sequence comes from Burkholderiaceae bacterium, assembly GCA_947470165.1. Classification (GTDB taxonomy): domain Bacteria; phylum Pseudomonadota; class Gammaproteobacteria; order Burkholderiales; family Burkholderiaceae; genus Polynucleobacter. Next base: position 8,146 of record CANISN010000042.1, read on the forward strand.
CTACTCCAGAAATCATACTCAAACAAAGTACTCGCAAGCAGGGGCATACAGGCGATGTTTTAGTGGTTGGAGTGGATTCCTTACTCACACAACTCGCTCGCTGCTGCAGACCTGTCCCACCAGATGTGATTGCTGGTTTTGTGACTCAAGGTCGCGGCATCTCTATTCATCGACGTTCTTGTAAAACCTTTAGAGGACTTTTGGAGAGGGCGCCTGAGCGCGTTATTCAGACAGAATGGAATCGCTCTAACACTAGCCTTGCCTTAGCAAATGATTCAAAAAAGGTATTTCCAGCAGATTTGGCAGTCAGCGGTTTAGATCGCCCTGAACTCATGCGTGAGCTCTTTGAAATTCTGACAAGGCAGGGCGTGCATGTCATAGACCTGCGAAAATCTGTCAAACGAGGCTTAGCCCAGATTCTTTTAACTGTCGAAATTCATGACTCGGATGCCCTGCGAATCGTTCAAAACAGTCTTGAAGAGGTCAAAGGGGTGACTCAAGTTCGCCGCCGGTGATAAACTCTATGGCGATATAGGCTCGTAGCTCAGCTGGTTAGAGCACCACCTTGACATGGTGGGGGTCGTTGGTTCGAGTCCAATCGAGCCTACCAACGAATAAAGACCCAAAAGAGCGCGGTTGCCGAAATGCTGCCGCGCTTTCTTTTTGGAAGTAAATTGATGGAGTTTTCATGCTAGTAGTTACTTTGCCAGATGGATCAAAACGTGAGTTTGATGCTCCTGTTCGTGTCATTGATGTTGCGCAAAGCATCGGAAGTGGTCTTGCCAAAGCTGCATTAGGCGGCATTGTTGACGGTAAGATGGTCGATGCTAGCTTTGTGATCGATCAAGACAGTCAGCTCGCCATCATCACCGATAAAAATCCAGAAGCATTAGAGATTGTGCGTCACTCAACTGCTCACTTATTAGCTTACGCTGTTAAGGAGCTCTTTCCGGAAGCGCAGGTCACGATTGGTCCTGTGATCGAGAATGGTTTTTACTATGACTTTTCATTTCATCGTCCATTCACACCAGACGATTTAATCGCTCTTGAAAAGAAGATGACTGAGCTTGCTAAAAAAGATGAGCCAGTTATACGAGCAGTCATGCCCCGTGATGAGGCTGTTAAGTTTTTTAAAGATCAAGGCGAGAGCTACAAAGCAGAAATTATTTCGAGTATCCCGCAAGGTGAGGATGTTTCTTTATATGCGGAAGGCAAGTTCACTGACTTATGTCGCGGACCCCACGTACCATCTACTGGCAAGCTGAAGGTATTTAAGCTTTTAAGCGTTGCTGGTGCTTACTGGCGTGGCGATAGTAAGAATGAAATGCTGCAACGTATCTATGGCACCGCTTGGTTAAAAAAAGAAGATCAAGATGCGCATTTGCACATGCTTGAGGAAGCTGAGAAGCGTGATCATCGTCGCCTTGGCAAGTTTCTGGATTTATTTCACTTTCAGCCTGAAGCCCCAGGTCTCATTTTCTGGCATCCAAAAGGCTGGGCTATTTGGCAAGAGGTTGAGCAGTACATGCGCCGTGTTTATCAGCGTGCAGGTTATCAAGAGGTTAAGGCGCCACAAATTCTAGATCGCGGTCTTTGGGAAAAGTCTGGTCACTGGGATAACTATAAAGAAAACATGTTTACGACTGAGTCGGAGAATCGCGCTTACGCATTAAAGCCGATGAATTGCCCAGGACACATTCAGATTTTCAACTCCGGTTTACATAGTTATCGTGAGTTGCCATTACGTTACGGTGAGTTTGGTCAATGCCATCGCAATGAACCATCTGGCGCTTTGCATGGACTCATGCGCGTACGTGGCTTTACCCAAGATGATGGCCATATTTTCTGTACAGAAGATCAGATTCAGTCAGAAGTAGCTGCCTTTGATAAAGCTGTACGTGAGGTTTATCAAGATTTTGGCTTTACTGAAGTAGCTGTGAAGTTGGC
>CANISN010000043.1 GCA_947470165.1 Burkholderiaceae bacterium
TATCTGAATTCTCATATGTAATTTTTTGCATATTCATGTTTTGTAATATGACAAATCTTAACCGAACACCCCTATAGGAGGTCAACTCAGATGAAATCACCAATCAATCGTATTTTGCTATCAGCTCTTACAGCATTAACCTTATTGAGTAGCTCTGCCTTTGCACAAGAAAAAAGTATTGTGGTGTCTTCCACTACCTCCACAGAACAATCTGGACTCTTTGGCTTCATGCTGCCGATCTTTAAAATGAAGACTGGTATTGATGTCAAAGTAGTAGCCGTTGGAACTGGTCAAGCGCTTGATATTGGTCGACGTGGTGATGCGGATGTTGTGTTTGTTCATGACAAACCTGCTGAAGAAAAGTTTGTGAGTGAAGGTTATGCCACTAAACGAGTTGAAGTGATGTATAACGACTTCGTCTTAATTGGGCCAAAATCGGATCCAGCCAAAATCGGTGGTGGTAAAGATATTAAAGTCGCGTTTCAGAAAATTGCTGCTGCTCAAGCGCCATTCGTATCTCGTGGCGATAAAAGCGGGACACACGCAGCAGAGTTACGTTACTGGAAGGATGCCGCTATCACAGTTGGACCTAGCACTTGGTATAAAGAAACTGGCTCGGGTATGGGTCCAGCTTTGAATACCGCATCTGCGATGAATGGCTACGTCCTGGCGGATCGTGCAACTTGGCTTTCTTTTAAGAATCGTGGTGATCTCACTGTCTTGGTTCAAGGTGATCCAAAACTGTTTAACCAATACGGTGTCATGTTAGTAAACCCAGCTAAGTTTTCTCATGTGAAAAAAGCTGAAGGTCAGGCATTTATCGATTGGATCACCTCAAAAAATGGTCAAGACGTCATTGCTAGCTATCAAATCGGCGGCGAGCAACTCTTCTTCCCGAATGCTAATAAATAATTAGATGTGATGATTGCTAAAGATGCGTATTCTTTACTAGCCATGCTGTACATTAGAGCCAGACCATCTCAACATTACCTCTAATAGATGCACACCTTGATTTTGATTAAACCTTGGCAGGAAGCTGTAATCGAGGCTTACCCCATCCGTAAGGCGGTCTTTATTGAAGAACAGGGCGTTCCGGAGACCATGGAACTCGATGAATTCGACCCCATTGCTCATCACGCTTTAGCTTACCAAGGGAATGCCTGTATTGGAACCGCACGACTCCTTGCCCTGTCAGATCATCAGGCCCGAATTGGTCGGATGGCAGTTTTATCAACATTTCGAAGGCAGGGTATTGGTGGGCAATTGCTGCGCGCCTTGCTTGAGAACGGTAGATCACAGGGTATTACTGAGTTCGAACTACATGCTCAGCTCTCTGCCGTCCCGTTTTATGAGCAATTTGGGTTTATCGCCCAGGGCCCTATCTATGATGAGGCAGGCATTGCGCATCGCGATATGATCTTAATTATCTAAAAGCCATTCATTTGTCATGACCCAAACAGCTAACCCACCCTTTCTCTTTCGCGTTTGCTACTCCGATACTGATGCAGCAGGTTTTGTATATCACGCTCGCTATCTGGAGATTTTTGAGCGCAGCCGGTCTCAATGGCTACAAGAACATGGCTTGAGCCCCACTAAACTGATTAATGAGTTCGGTATTTTGCTGCCGGTCCGTGAAATCACTATGAACTTTCATAAGCCGGGGCGTTTGGATGATCTATTGAGTATTGATCAGGTTATTGAAAAACGGAGTCGTACTTATATTGCCGTCAAGCAAACCGCTAAACGCATTACCGAAGGTGCTGAGCCAGAGCTTATTGCTAGCGCCCTGCTTCATATTGTTTGCGTAGATACTACGACACTCAAGCCCAAGGGACTGCCTGATTGGCTTTTTAAAGCTGATGAATAATATTGTTATCTGGGAGGCTTAAATGCAAGAAGCTAAGTTACTGACATTTGTAAAAAGTCTTGCCACGCTTTTGGAAAAACATCCAAGCGAAGAGATTATTTTTTCTCAAGGAAAAATACTCTTAGAGAACCTCATCAGAGAAGATGACTGGCTACCCGAAGCGTTTAGTAAACCGCACCCCCTGTATTACCAACAATACTTACTCTATGCCGATCCTCTTGATCGCTTTTCAGTAGTCAGCTTCGTTTGGGGCCCTGGACAAAAAACACCATTGCATAACCATACCGTCTGGGGAATGGTGGGTCAGTTACGAGGACAAGAGCGCAGCGCTAACTATTACCAGCAACCAGATGGTAGCTACAAAGCAGATGGATCTTTTGTTTGCAAACCAGGTCAGGTCGCGACGGTATCTCCTCAGACGCATGATATTCATGTGGTGGAGAATGACTTGAGCGATCAAACCTCGATCAGCATTCATGTATATGGTGGCAATATTGGACGCATTCAGCGGGCAGTTTTTGATCCCATCACCGGTGTTGAAAAACGATTTATCTCTGGTTATGCCAACTCTGTCACCCCCAATCTCTGGAATACAGCTTAAAATAAGACCTCTTTCTGCAAACACGCTAAGTGTGGCAGCTCACCCCATTGGCCGGGATAGTCGTTTAATTGAATACGGGCCAATATTTATTTGGCCCCCATGTTATTTTCAGATCTCGGTTTATCAGAACCCATTCTTCGCGCTATTAGCGAGGAAGGCTATACCAGCCCCACCCCTATTCAAGCAAAGTCCATCCCTGCCGTTTTAAAGGGTGGTGACTTACTAGCTGCAGCCCAAACAGGCACCGGAAAAACTGCTGGCTTTACCCTGCCGATTCTTCAGCGTTTAAGTAGTGCCCCGAAGGCTGGCGGTAAACGTCAACTACGTGTGTTAATTTTGACTCCCACCCGCGAATTAGCCGCTCAAGTTCAAGAATCAGTGGTGACTTACGGAAAATATACTGGCCTCAAATCCACTGTGATTTTTGGCGGTGTTGGCGCAAATCCTCAGATTAAAGCAATTGCTGCAGGACTCGATATCTTGGTAGCAACGCCAGGTCGTTTACTCGATCTCATGTCGCAAAATTGTGTCTCCCTCACCCATATTGAAATCCTTGTGCTTGATGAAGCTGATCGTATGTTGGACATGGGATTCTTGCGCGACATTAAAAAGATTTTGGCTGCACTACCAAAGCAACGCCAGAACTTACTGTTCTCAGCAACCTTCTCTGCTGAGATCAAGACATTAGCTGATGGCTTACTCAATTCTCCGGCGCTGATTGAAGTGGCACGAAGCAATAGCGCCAATGAAGCAATTGCACAACTGATTCATCCGGTAGATAGAACTCAGAAGCATCCTTTATTAGCACATCTGATTAAAACTAATCAATGGCAACAAGTGCTGGTATTTACTCGCACTAAACATGGCGCCAATAAATTAGTCACTCAGTTAGAAAAAGATAATATCACCGCCATGGCTATTCATGGCAATAAGAGTCAAAGCGCTCGTACTAAAGCATTAGCAGAGTTCAAAGATGGAAAAATTACCGTCTTAGTTGCTACTGATATCGCAGCACGCGGTATTGATATTGATCAACTTCCCCATGTTGTGAACTATGACCTACCAAATGTCTCAGAAGACTATGTACATCGTATTGGTCGAACTGGACGAGCAGGCTCTAACGGAGTTGCAGTATCTTTAGTCTGCGTTGATGAACATCAAATGCTCAGAGATATTGAAAAACTGATTAAGCAGAAAATTCCTCAGGAGATCATTGCTGGATTCGAGCCAGACCCGCATGCAGTGGCTCAACCCATTCAATTACGTAGCCAACAACATCAGCAAGCCAGAAAACCTCGTCCGGCTGGTAGCGTTGGTGGTGGAAAACCAGCAGCCAAGCGAAGTAGTCCTCCCAAACGTAGTTTCAACCGATAATTTTCACTCGTATAGTGTTTAGAGTTCTTATATCTCTCTAAAGCTTGCTTATAAACTAGCGAAGTTAATTACGGGGAGATAAAGTGACTACTAAGGTAATCGGCCTGATTCAGATCAATGATCCTGAGGCTTTTGAGAAATATCGCAGTCAAGTTGGAGATACAGTTGCGCTGTATCACGGGAAAATATTAGCTAGAGGCGCCTTCAATACCTTCCTCTGGAATGAATTAGAGTGCAAATCCTTTAGCGCATTTGTAGAGTTAGAGTTTCCGGATCTGGAGCACTCGCAGGCTTGGGCCAAGAGCCCAGAGTATCAAAGTCTACTAGCCATCCGAAGTCAGGCTATGAAGCTGACGCTATTTTCCGTCAGTACTTGAAAATAAAGCCTAGCACCTTGTGGGGTCTAGGCTTTATTGATTGAGAATATAAGAGGGCTTACTTCTTAGCTTCCATTGCTTCTTTAGCGGCGGTAATTTCTTTACGGCGCTCTTTGCATGCACCAGCAATTTCTTGCAAAGCCTTACGTGCACGAGCAGCAGATGCCTTGACACCTTTTTCAATAAACTTCTCGTTTTCCGCTTTGTATGCTTCGAAAGCAGCCAATAATGTATCGTGTTGTGACATCTCGTCTCCTATTCATCAGATCAATAATATTTAAACAACGTAGCAAGTATATCCCCATAAAATCTAATGAAATTACAGACTTACCTAAGGGATAACTCTAATATCCCCTAAATCCTCCAAAATAAGGAAAAACACTAAAAGCTACTGTATACGGACGTGAAAATCAGCAAAGTCTTTGTTTTATTGGCTGGCAGGCCTTATTTGTTGGTAATTTTTCGCTCAGGCCACCGGCTTACCCACCCAAAATGGTGCGAACCAGGATTAGCTAACTAGACCAAACAAGAGATTCTTCACTGATGCGAAGTAAAAAAAGGATCCAATGCTAAATTAGATTAATACCTAAAATAAGACCTACAAAAAAGGGTAAGAATTAATGTCCACTAAATATCAAGACTACGCATTTGTTCGCAATAAGCTTCTAAAAAAAGAGGAGCTTGCTTTATTAGATGTTCGCGAAGAAGATCCTCACGCTCAAGAACATCCTTTGTTTGCGGCGAATCTTCCACTGTCGCGGATTGAGGTTGATGCCTATAGCAAGCTGCCAAGAAAAGATGTCCCGATTGTCACGCTAGATGATGGCGAGGGCTATAGCGAGCTGGCAGCACAAAGACTGATTACACTTGGCTACTTAGACGTATCTGTTCTGAAAGGTGGCGTTGCTGGGTGGAAGGCTGCTGGCGGTGAAGTATTTAAGGATGTGAATGTCCCTAGCAAATCTTTTGGTGAATTTGTAGAGTCTAAAAGACACACACCCTCTTTATCTGCACAGGAAGTGAAGAAGCTCATCGACAATCATGAAGATATTGTGGTTGTAGACGTTCGTCGCTTTGATGAATACTAAACTATGAGTATTCCGACTGGTATTAGTGTGCCGGGTGCTGAACTGGTATTGCGTATTCCAGAAATTGCCCCTAACCCAAAGACCAAGGTGATTGTGAACTGCGCGGGAAGAACCCGAAGCATTATTGGCACCCAATCCTTAATTAATGCAGGCATTCCAAATGAAGTAAATGCATTGCGTAACGGTACGATTGGCTGGACCTTGGCAGGCCAAGCGCTTGATAAAGGGCAAAGTCGAAAATTTAAAGAGGTTAGCGAGAACACTGCAAATGAAGCCGCCCTTCGAGCACGGAGTGTTGCCGATAAGGCAGGAGTTAAACGGGTCAGTCTTGCCGATATTCAGGCGTGGAAATCTCAAACTGATCGAACTACTTACTTCTTTGACCCTAGAACCCCAGAAGAATATGTGGCTGGCCATCTACCAGGATTCCGCTCAACCCCCGGTGGCCAATTAGTGCAAGAGACAGAAATGCTTGCTCCAGTTCGCGGTGCCCGTATTGTTTTATCTGACCCAGGTGGCGTCAGAGCCAATATGCCAGCCTCATGGCTGGCACAGATGGCTTGGGATGTCTATGTGATTGATGGCATCAATACTGCAGACCTTACAGAAAAAGGCACATGGATTCAGCCTCTGCCAAAAGCGCCTGAAGTTCAAATGGTAGATGTAAAGACTGCTTCTGTATGGCTTCAAAATGACAGCAGTACTATTTTTATAGACTTAAGTACGCATGCCAATTATGTAAAAGCACACATTCCAGGTAGCTGGTTTGTACTACGCTCACAGTTCTCTGCTGCTATGGAAAAGTTGCCGAAAGCAGATCGCTACATTCTTACTAGCACTACGGGCGATCTAGCCGTATTTGCCGCTCAAGAAATTCAAGTGCTGACAAGGTCCGAGATTTTTGTTTTAACCAGTGGCAATCAAGCTTGGATAGATGCGGGTTTAGAGGTAGAAAAAGGAGCCACCCATTTAGCCTCGCCCCCAATGGATCGTTACAAACGTCCATATGAGGGTACTAGTGTTGATCCAGCAGCCATGCAGGCATATTTAGATTGGGAGTTTGGTCTTGTAGAGCAACTTGGTAAAGATGGAACCCACCACTTCTGGGTGCTTTAGGTTCCGATAGCGGTGTCCTCGCCAAGGAAAAGATGAATAAAAGAATAGCTTGCTTGATCTTGTCTTTTACACTTTTGAGTTGTGGGCGTGAAACTTACACCACCTGGATGTGTAGCGATAGCGCTAGCTCAAAATCCACCATGGTTCTCAAAAAAGCGCAGATGCTGTTTCAAGATCAGCAATATGATTACTGCGGAAGTCTTGGTCCTCAAAGCTATTTTGATTTGAAATGCCCCGCTCAAATTCAGGACGCTAGCAAGATCTTTACACCTAGCTCAGGTAAGCTCATCAGTAATACCCAAGAATTTCAGTGTAATGCCCTCTAAGCAGAAAAATCTCCTTAGCCCTAAAAAACTACTGCTTACTAAGTGGACTGCAGTTCATCCAAGCGATAAGCGGAAACACTTTTTGGTCAGCAAGGTCATACTGCCAGATCTACCACAGCAAGCGATTGAATATGTTGAGCTAGAAGCGGTTTTTGATAAACAGATTCAGCGTATTTTATGGCGTGACTTGAGTAACAGCGCTGTTTGGCTTCAAGGGTGGGTATAAAAAAACCGCCTCGAGATTGAGACGGTTTTTTGTTTAGCAAGGAAAACATTTACTTTATTTCTTCTTGGACTCAGAGCCTTTTCTAAGATGCTCTTCAATATTTTTTTCTGCAGTATCTGCGACCTGATTGACAATTTTTCGACCTTCTTTAAACATCTTTTGACCAGCCGTAGACATGTCATGAACCACCTTGGATAACTTGTCAGCATGGCCTGGTATTTTTGCCTCAACATCCTCTAGCCAGCCCACCAAAGAACTACGCACTTTTTCTAAATGTTTTTCTGTTCCATCGGCTGCATCATCACTAATATCTTTAAGAACAGATTTCACTTTCTTTTGATAAATAGTGGCACGTTTTGCAGCTTCTTTGCTTGCTGATTCTTGCAATTCTTTCAGCTTAGCAAGATCATTTTTTGCCGCCGACTTAGCACTCTCCATGGCATTTTTCATGCCCCACTGAATTTCTGCAATATGGTGTTCGCTGAGATCTTTTGCTGCATCTAATAATTTATGAGAATAAGCAAATAACTCCTTCGCCTTTTCTTGTTGCCATGCTTGAATATCTTTTTGGTCCATTACATCTCTCCCTTAGTTAAATTCGAGTGTTGAGTGATTAAAAGTCTACGTTTCTACTCTATACCCAAATCTGCGTCTTGCCAATTCCCCGCTTTATTGGCATTAAAATGAGGTCATGAGCGAAAGAAGAAATCTCTACGAAATGATTGGTGGCGCAAAAAAGGTTGAGGAGTTAGTCGATCGCTTTTACGATTTAATGGCACTAGAGGATCCATTCATAGAATTGCGTTCAATGCACTCTCAGGATCTTTCAGGCTCAAGAGATAAGCTCAAACTCTTTTTAACAGGATGGTTAGGAGGTCCAGATGTCTACTCACCTAAGTATGGCCAACCAATGCTACGAGCTAGACACTTGCCTTTCAAGATTGGCCTCAAAGAACGTAATCAATGGCTTGCCTGTATGTATCGCGCCATGGAAGACTGTGGCATTGATGGTCAGATTAGCGCTCAGCTAGAGGAGTCTCTTTTCAATACTGCTGACTGGATGAGAAACCAGCCAAACTAATCTAACTTTGCCCCAGCCTGCTTTACGGCTTTGGCCCAACGAGGCATTTCTCCGGCAAGAAATTTCGTAAATTGATCCGCATTGAGATAGGCTGGGTCAGCGCCCTGTTCGAGCATTCTTTTCTGGATCTCGGGGGACTCTAGCGTCTCCTTGAAAGCTTGACTAAGCTTACTCACCACGTCTGGCGGAGTCGCTTTAGGAGCTAAGATCCCATAAAAACCCACTACCTCAAGATTTGCTACACCAGTCTCAATTACTGTCGGAGTATTGGGTAGCGCTGAGTTACGCTTCGCACTCGTTACCGCCAATGCCCGTACCTTTCCTAGCTTTGCATAGTTGGCAGCTTGAGGAACAGACTCCGCCATAAATTGCACATGCCCTGCAATAAGATCCGTGAAGGCTGGCGCACTTCCTTTAAATGGAATATGCACCATGAAAATACCGGTATCGTTTTTTAACATCTCAGGAACAAGATGTGAAATACCTCCATTACCAGCAGACCCATAATTTAATTTACCGGGATTTGCTTTTGCATAAGCAATAAATTCTTTCAGTGTCTGTGCTGGCACATCCTTATTGACAATCAAAGCCAAAGGCTGTTGTGCCGTTCTAGCAATCGGCTGAAACTCTTTCAGAGTCTCATAGGAAGTTTTGGTGTATACGGCAGGATTAATGACCATCGTACCGGTATTAGCTAACAGCAAGGTGTAACCATCGGCTGGTGACTGCGCCACAAATTGGGCGCCGACAGTACCCCCTGCACCCGCCTTGTAATCTACGATGACGGTTTGCCCCAAGTTGGTTTGCAGTTTATCAACTAATAATCGCATATGAGCATCTAGTGGACCACCTGCCGGAAAACCAATAATGACTTTGATCGGCTTCTCTGGATAAGCGGCTTGGGCAGTGGCGCATGTGCTCAAAAAGATCGCAGTGAAAAAAAGATTTAAGTATGGATGTTTATGCATGATGAGTGAGAAGTTAAATCTTCAATAAACTGTTCATTAAAAAGCATGAGCACATACAAAACCGCTGGCCCAAGCCCACTGGAAATTATGGCCACCAAGATGCCCGGTGACGTCAACACATTCACCAATAAAATATAAATTAGGGTGATTGCGGGACATCATGGTTTGACCATCCAGCTCTTTAGTATCCACGCCGCCCAGCATCACCTCTGCTTTTTTCCAGCCCAACGTGCCCGCTGGCTTTACAGACCAATTAGTAATGAGTTCTTTAAGGGCTTGACGGTCTTTTTTAGAAACCTCAGCCCATTTTTTTCCTAATAGATTTTTTTGTTCTGCGAATGCTTTTGCTAGGCGCAAAGGCATAACTGATGCCAAGATATTCTCAGTCAACTTAAGGCGATTATCTTCATTATTAAAAAGCGTATCGCAACTAAAACTTCCATGAGCTTCTACTGCACCTAGCCAGTCAATATGAATAGCTTCACCCTCAGCCCAATAGCTACTGGCCTGTAATACTGCTGGTCCTGAAAGTCCTTTATGTGTCAATAGCAGATCTTCATTAAAACGGCAGGCTCCGTAGCGATTCCCTTTTGATCCAGCCGCAATGCGAACTGGCAAGCTTAAACCGGATAATTCAATCAGGTTATTAAACTCACCGGAAGTAAAAGACAAGGGCACTAATGCAGGACGCGGTTCGATGACTTTTAAACCAAATTGCTGAGCAATATCCAATGAGAAGGCCGTAGCGCCAATCGCAGGAACCGGCAGACCCCCTGTTGCCATTACTAGTGAGATTGATCGCTCAATTCCGGCATTGGTCTTAACAAGCCACTCACCAGCCTGATTAGAAACAGACCCCACTGTGACTGGATGACGAATATGAACCTTACCTTTAGTACATTCCTCCAGCAGCATCTCGATAATTTGTTTAGCTGAATCATCACAAAATAGTTGGCCTTGGTGTTTCTCATGATAGGCAATACGATAAGACTGAACTAATTTAATAAATTCTTTTGCGGGGTAGCGCGCTAAGGCGCTTTTTACAAA
>CANISN010000044.1 GCA_947470165.1 Burkholderiaceae bacterium
AAGATAAATTTTGGCCTTTGCCATCAAGAATGCGCGCACCCAAAACAAAATCCCGCAAGTTGCCAACGCTAATGCGATTTGGACCAGCTAGGCCGGCTGCAATGGCGCCGCCAAAAGTAGCATGTTTACCAAAGTGTGGAGGTTCAAATGCCAGCATCTGATTTTTTTCTTTTAATGCTGCTTCAATTTCTTTCAGGGGTGTGCCTGCACAAGCCGTAATGACTAATTCTTCTGGCTGATATTCTAAGATTCCAGAGTAAGCACGAGTATCGAGTTTTGTATGATTGCTGAGGTTGCCATACCAAGACTTGGTTCCGCCACCTTCAATGGAGAGCTGTGTTTTATTGCTAGCTGCATTTAGGATCTGCTCGCGAAATGTCCCAATAATGGGATTGGCAGCGTTCATTAAAAGCGCTCCAATTCCGGATGCGGTAGCTTGCCTCCAGTAATGCGCATGCGGCCATATTCAGCACAGCGACTCAGCGTTGGGATGCCCTTATCAGGATTGAGAAGCTTTTCTGGATCAAAGGCGCTCTTCACACCCCAGAAAGATTCGCGCTCACCCTCTCCAAACTGAATACACATGGAGTTAATCTTTTCGAGACCAACCCCATGTTCGCCAGTAATCGTGCCACCAAGCTCAACGCAGGCTTCGAGAATGTCAGTACCAAATTCTTCAGCACGATGCCATTCTTCCTCATCGGCACCATTAAACAAAATTAATGGATGCATATTGCCATCACCCGCATGGAAAACATTCAAGCAACCTAAACCATATTTTTTTTCCATACCTTGAATACGCTTTAGCAAAGTCGCAATATGCCTACGTGGAATGGTTCCATCCATACAGTAGTAATCCGCAGCGATTCGTCCTGCTGCTGGGAAGGCATTTTTACGGCCACTCCAAAACTTCAAGCGTTCAGTCTCATCTGTAGAAATGCGAATACCACTCGCACCAGATTGCTCGAGCACTTTCGTCATGCGCTCGATTTCTTCTGCAACCTCTTCGGGTGTCCCGTCAGATTCGCAAAGTAAAATAGCTGCTGCCTCTAAGTCATAGCCTGCATTGACAAATTCTTCTACAGCCCTTGTAGTGGCCTGATCCATCATTTCTAAACCAGCAGGAATAATGCCAGCTGCGATGATGGCAGCAACGGCGTTACCACCTTTTTCAATATCATCAAAACTCGCCATGATGACGCGTGCTAATCTCGGTTTGGCAACTAATTTCACGGTAACTTCAGTAACCACTGCGAGCATGCCCTCGCTACCCATGACAATTGCCAATAAATCTAAGCCAGGTGCGTCTGGAGCGAGGCTGCCAAACTCTACGATCTCACCATTCATCAGGATACCTCGAACCTTTAAGACATTGTGAAGGGTCAGTCCATATTTAAGGCAGTGCACTCCACCAGAGTTTTCATTTACATTGCCGCCAATAGAGCAGGCAATCTGTGAGGATGGATCTGGGGCGTAATACAGGCCAAGATGGGCGACCGCTTCGGAGATGGCTAAATTACGAACCCCTGGCTGGACCACTGCAGTTCGGGTGAAAGGATCAATGTTGATGATTTTCTTTAGCTTGGCAAGAGAAAGTACTAAACCTTGAGAGATTGGCATGGCGCCTCCAGATAAGCCAGTTCCCGATCCCCGTGGGACGATAGGGACTTGCATATCAAAGCAAATCTTCAAAATTTGGACTACTTGGGCTTCAGTTTCTGGCAGAGCGACTGCTAAGGGCATCTTGCGATAGGCAGCTAAACCATCGCATTCGTAGGGAATTGTGTCTTCAGGCTCCCAGAGCAAGGCATGTTCAGGGAGGATAGGCCTCAAGGCCGATACCAATTTGGATTGAAGGGCGGTAATGGCCGCGAGCTCTGGGGGTGGGGTAACCATATTCATAGGAATCATTTTAGCCACTTACCTATAATTAGTTTTATGGGAAATCGACTTTCAAAAATAGCTACTAGAACCGGTGATGCCGGCATGACTGGGCTTGGTGATGGCAGCCGAGTCGAAAAGGATCATTTACGCATCTGCGCCATGGGCGATGTCGATGAATTGAACTCTGAAATTGGGGTTTTGATGACTGAATCCATTCCGGAGGCGATTGCTGACGAGTTCAAATCTATGTTTTTGCAAGTGCAGCATGACTTATTTGACTTGGGTGGCGAGCTTTGTATCCCTAATTACACTTTGCTTAAACCAGAGCAAGTGGCCCAGTTGGATATTTGGTTGGAAAAATACAATGCTACTTTGCCTCCGCTAACCGAATTTATTCTTCCTGGTGGAACGCGTGCTGCTGCTCAAGCGCATGTATGTCGAACAGTTTGTAGGCGCGCCGAGAGATCGATTGTGCGTTTGGGTTGGGAAGAGCCTTTGTATGATGCCCCACGTCAATACGTTAATCGCTTATCTGACCTATTGTTTGTCTTAGCGCGTGTACTTAATCGTGCAGCTGGCGGCCAAGACATTTTGTGGAAGCACGAAAAAAAAGAGCCTAAGTAAATTAGTCTCTTTTTAGAAAATAAAACAACATCAAAAGAACACCAAAGTAAGCCCGTTTTATTTCTTGGCTTTTCTGCGATTCTTTACAGCTAATGCTAGACGCTGTAATACATTGACTGAGTCTTCCCAGTTGATACAAGCATCTGTAATACTTTTACCGTACTCTAATTTATTCGGATCATCTTTTCCAGGCGAGAATTTTTGCGCACCATCATTAAGATGACTTTCAATCATTACCCCAAAAATTTGATGTGACCCAGACTCAATTTGCTCGGCAATATTTTCTGCCACCACAATTTGACGTTCATGTTTTTTGCTGGAGTTCGCATGCGACAAGTCAACCATCAAACTGCTTGGAAGCTTAGCCGCTTCTAACTCAGAGCAGGCTGCTTGAACATATTGCGCTTCATAGTTTGGTTCTTTACCGCCACGCAAAATGACGTGGCAATCTTTATTACCTTTAGTTTCCACGATAGATACTTGACCATTCTTATGCACTGATAAGAAGTGGTGCGGACGACTAGCTGCTTGAATAGCATCGGTTGCGATCTTGATATTGCCATCAGTACCGTTCTTAAAGCCAATGGGCGCAGAGAGACCTGAAGCGAGTTCGCGATGAACTTGACTCTCAGTTGTGCGTGCACCGATAGCGCCCCAAGAAATCAGGTCAGCAATATATTGCGGAGAAATGACATCGAGAAATTCACTACCAGCAGGCATGCCAAGACGATTAATTTCTATGAGTACTTGGCGGGCGATACGTAGACCCTCTTCAATGCGATAGCTTTCATCAAGGTATGGGTCGTTAATTAAACCCTTCCAACCAACCGTAGTGCGCGGTTTTTCAAAATAGACGCGCATCACAATTTCAAGTTCACCAGCAAAGCGATCACGTTCACCAAGCAAGCGCTGGCAGTACTCTAAAGCTGCGCGGGGATCATGAATGGAGCAAGGTCCAATGATGACTAGGAGGCGATCATTTTTTCCATGAATGATGTCACGAATCTTTTTACGTGTTTTGCTGATTAGAGATTCAGTCGGCGTGCCCGAGATCGGGAAGAAGCGAATCAAATGCTCTGGTGGTGGCAGAACAGTAATGTTATGAATGCGTTGATCATCTGTCTCTGACGTTTTATCGACGGCAGCGTACCAGTTGGCGGGATTAGTATTTTGTTGGCTCATGCGACTATTTTAAGCCGTATTAAGCAGTTCCCCCGACAGTCAGGCTATCAATGCGTAAAGTAGGCTGTCCAACACCTACTGGGACACTCTGGCCTTCTTTGCCGCAAACCCCGATCCCGCCGTCTAATTTCAGGTCATTCCCGATCATAGAGACCTGTTTTAAGGATTCAGGACCACTACCGATAATGGTGGCACCTTTGACGGGATATTGGATTT
Source organism: Burkholderiaceae bacterium (assembly GCA_947470165.1). Classification (GTDB taxonomy): domain Bacteria; phylum Pseudomonadota; class Gammaproteobacteria; order Burkholderiales; family Burkholderiaceae; genus Polynucleobacter. Next base: position 3,907 of record CANISN010000044.1, read on the forward strand.
TGCCGTTTTCTACCCAGTAGGCTTCTGAGGCGGAAAACACAAATTTTCCACTAGTGATATCGACTTGCCCACCTCCAAAGTTCACAGCATAGAGGCCGCGTTTGATACTGGCCACGATTTCTTGGGGATCTTCTTTACCGGCCAACATATAGGTATTGGTCATGCGAGGCATCGGTAAGGAGGCAAAGCTCTCTCGCCGACCATTGCCAGTTAATGGCATATTCATGAGGCGGGCATTGAGACTATCTTGGATATAGCCCTTCAAAATACCATCCTCAATGAGTGTTGTGCACTGAGTCGGGGTGCCTTCATCGTCGATATTGAGTGAGCCACGACGACCAGAAAGGGTGCCATCATCTACTACGGTGACGCCTTTAGCGGCAACGCGTTGGCCAATACAGCCAGCAAAAGCGGAGGAGCCCTTACGATTGAAGTCGCCCTCGAGACCATGGCCCACAGCCTCATGAAGTAGTACGCCAGGCCAACCCGGACCCATCACTACAGTCATCGGGCCAGCCGGAGCAGGGCGAGAGTCAAGGTTAATTAGCGCTCCATCGACCGCTTCATCAACGTATTGATTGATGATCTCAGTATTGAAATAGTGATAATCATGGCGTGCACCGCCACCAGAAGACCCAGATTCACGACGACCATTTTGCTCGGCAATCACATGAACGGATACCCGCACCAGTGGGCGCACATCAGCGGCCAATAGACCATCAGCTCGCACTACGAGGACTACATCAAACTCCCCAGCGAGGCTGGCCATCACCTGAATAATGCGTGGGTCACGTGCTTTTGCGCGTCGTTCAATGCCTTCAAGCAAGGCAATTTTTTCTTGCGGAGCAAGTGAATCTAAAGGATTGAGATCTGAGTAAAGGCCGTTAGAAACAGGAGTAAAAGTTTTGCTTGCAATGGCGCGTTTACCACCCTGAGGACCAATCACTCGAGTTGATTTTGCTGCCTTATTCAAAGCCTCTAAATTAATTTCATCAGAATAGGCAAATGCAGTCTTATCACCATAAATTGCACGTACACCAACGCCTTGATCGATATTGAAGCTTCCAGATTTCACAATACCTTCTTCTAGGCTCCAACTCTCGCTGCGGGTATGCTGAAAGTAGAGGTCGGCATCATCTAGTTGGTGCGCAAACATATTGCCAAAGGTGCGATGCAGGTCCTGTTCAGAAAGGCCGGTTGGCTCAAGCAGAATAGATTTTGCTAGCTTAAGAAGGTCAGCCTGTTGTTTGGGCTTAGTCCAATTGCTTGGAAATAATGCTTCTGGTGCTTTCATCTTGCTCTACTGAACTTTCTTTGTTAAAGCCTACGGTGTTTAAGTGCGGGTAGCTTAGAGCGTACCTCGTTTAATTTATCTTTGCTTAGCGTACCCGTAATTAATCCTTCGCCTTGCGGAAGATTGGTCAATATTTGTCCCCAGGGGTCAATTAGCATGCTGTCACCCCAAGTTCGCCGTTGATTGATATGAACACCGCCTTGCGCTGAGGAAAGAACATAGCATTGATTTTCAATGGCGCGGGCGCGCAGCAGAATCTCCCAATGATCTTTGCCAGTGGTGTAAGTAAATGCCGCAGGAATAATATGGCAATCAACTTCGCCAAGCGACCGATACAGCTCTGGAAAGCGCAAGTCATAGCAAATACTTAAACCAAAGCGCCAATCTACCTCATTGATGGTAATCTGAAATTGACCTGGCTGACTGCCTGGTGCAATAGTTTCGGATTCTTCATAGCGCTCTGTTTCAGTTTGAAAACCAAATAAATGAATTTTGTCGTATCGAGCAATTTGCTTACCCAGTGGATTAAATACTAAAGAGGTGTTGAGCACTTTATTGGACTCTTGAGCCTCTAGTGGAATGGATCCGGCGACTAGGTAGATATTATTTTCTTGTGCAATGGCAGCGAGCCGCTCTTGAATTGGGCCAGACCCAACAGCCTCTCGAAGATTTACTTTATCGGTATCTTTCAGCCCCATTAAGCAAAAATATTCAGGCAGCACTACAAGTTTTGAACCGCTATCAGAGGCTGCTTTAATCAAGCGTGCAGCAAGCTCAAGATTTTCATTGAGATTAGGTGTCGATACCATTTGTATCGAGGCAATTTTTAGTTCTAAAGTGTTTACAAGCTTATTCATCGTAGCTTAGCCTGGCATAGTAGTCGAGATATTCTGCTTAAAGGGTGGAGAAGTGGGCGCTGTATTTGGCGAGCTTGGTTTAGTTTGCTCTTTTAATAGATTTCTTGTCCGAATAGTTTCCAGTGTTTTGGCGTCGAGCGGTTGCCCTTTTTGATCTAGTGGTATTACTTCTGGATTTTCCCAAGAGCCCTGTATTAAATAATCTGTTTGCATGGTGCGATTAATTTGATTGGTAATGAGGTATTGCCCTAATACTGCCCCCAGACCAATAATGGGATTAATGGCAAATGCAGCCAGCGAACCTGCAGTGGCATCAATCGTAGGGAAGATGGTGATACGAAGATCTTGGGTTTCTTTAGAAACGTTAACTTGACCGGTCATTGCTACCCTAGCCTGATCAAGAACCATTGTAAATTCCTTGGTTTGCGCAATACCTTGCGCAATCTCGAAGTTACTAGTAAAAGTGTTGAAGGGCGTGCCCTTAGTGGCTAGATTTCCGAGACTACCTTTTAGATCTAGTGTCGCGAATCTAAACAAACTCTGTAAACTCAGAACATCTAATAATTTAGCGCCATCAGTGTTGACTTCTAGTAGTCGCCCTTTAGCAAGGTTGATGATGACATTGCCAGCAAGAGAGTCATAGATTGGGGTAAATATTGGACCTGACCATGTTAAGTTAGCAGTGAGCTTTCCTTCTCCGCCTTCTACAGACTTCGAGTTACTCCAATGGGAAATGATTTGTCCTGCGTCTTTAATATTGACATCTGCAGTAAAAGAGCTCTGATCAACGCTAGTTGAAGTGCGAGCAATCCACTGCCCTTTCATTGTGGAGCTTCCTTGTGGATTATTAATTTGAAGAGACTCTAGCTTCAATAGATCACGACTTGTTTTGGACTTAATCTTCACGGCACCTAGTTGCGCTTTAGTCCAACTTAAGTCATCAATCGCTAAATCTAGGCTAGGAATAAGGTTCGGGCTAATGGGAGTTTTGAGTGCGCCCGACTTTTGCGTAGGAGGCTCTTTAGGTGATAAATCTGCAGGTATTTGCTGATCTGGTAACTTAAGACGTGTTAATTTTCCGGCAATTAAACCGCTTGGCTGTTCGTTACTACTTGGGTGCCATTGAACTTGACCAGTAATTTGAGGCGAATTTAAACGAATTTGCCAGACTCGATTTTTTTCTTGAGAATTAATATTGATATCGCTCCACTCACGATCAAAAGCAATCAGTTTTTTAATTTGCGCAGAGACTTGAATATTGCTTTCAAGCACGTCAGATTTTTTGACTTCTATTGGTTTAGAGTTTAATTTTGTTGTACCTAGAAACTCTAGCCAGGTATCCAGATTTAGTTCATTGTTTGTTACATTTAATGCAAGACCTTGCTGCGGTAGTGGGGCTGAAGCGCCAACACCTAAGACATTTCTAATCTCATTGGCGGAGTCTAGATTCCCTTGAATAAAATACTGCCCGCCCAACTTTCCAGACCAATCTGAGCGTATTGGATTCGACTTTCCAGTAGGGTAGGTTTTTAGATTGAGTTCACCGAGCATAGGGGTACCCGCTAATTTTTTAGCAGGTACGGGTGCAGAGCTTGCCCAATTACGTAAATCAAACTTGAGATTAGTTTGGCTACCTACTTTATTAAAGTTGATAAGACCTTCATATTTTGCTGATCCACTCATCGCGGATATTAGGGCGGGACTTAAACGAGAATTTGTATTCCCCGCAATGTAATCCTTAATGAAACTAGCATTGATGTTTCCCTCGATGCTAAAGCTCGAGTTTCCGGATGCAGATGGCGCACTAGCAATTTTCAGGGAGCCACCCAGAAAGTTTGCGCTAATGTCTTCAAATTCTGGATTCTTTTCAGTAATACGCATCTTGCCCTTCAGATTTTCTAGTGGAGGGATGTCTCCCCATTGGGCCTTATTGCCTGGCAATGTTAGTTTGGCATCTACCTTGGCATCTTCATTTCCAGAGAGCGGGATTTTTAATCCAAGACCAATATTTACAGGACCAGTGAGGGAAAGATTTTTGGCTAGATTGGGCTGTTGCAGCCAAGCTGGGGAGGGAGCTAGGTATTCCAAGATCTCAGCCGCTTCACCATCCACTTCACCATTTATCAGCAAGACAAGTTGTTTAGAGCTGAGATTGGGGATTTGTGATTTGACATTGGTCAACATCACTTTCTTAAAGTTTGCCCTGTCGATATCCACGTTTAAAGTTGATTGCTTTATATCTATGGTGCCACTGACATTACTAAAAGCCTGCCAAACCCCTGAGCTTTTTTGTAGCAAGGGTGCCGGCTTAAAGCTTGCCTTAGAAAAAGGCAGGTGTAAGCTTAGCTCCCCAACTGTTCCGGCTGGGTAAGGAGCTTGATTTGGATCGCCCTTAATGTGTAAAGAACCATTTTGAATATCCCCAGCCTCAAAGGCTTTACTTAAATAGAGGCGGCTATCCTTATCCATCCCGACTGGAAGATAGCGATAGGCCGTAGCCAATTTCGCTTTAATAAATTGCATATCGAGTGTCATCTGATCAGGCTGCTTGGGTGGGCCAATCAGATAACTCAGATCAAAGTGAGTTGTGATTTCTGAGTTGCTGAGCTGGACTTGCTTGGCATTAATCAGCCAACCTCCTTTTTGCTTAGACCAATTAATATTGCCTTTTGCGCGATCTAGCTGAATTTGAGAGGCCGTTAGAAAATCGCTCATCTCAAATTCAAGATTATTTGCATCCAGCGTGAAGTTCCCTTGCTTCTGATTACTCGTTAGATTTCCAGACAAATTGGATACCGAAGGCATCGATTTATTAATTCCAGTAAAGCTAATATCTTGCAGTTTTGCACTGATAGTGAAATCCAATTGATTAGCAGAAAACCAATTGCCCGCTATTGGTAAAGTTGATAATGCAGATTTACTTTCAGACCAGTTGATTTCTAAATTCTGTAGCTCGCCATCCGCCTCAGAGATCTTGATCCACTGGTGAATTTTTTTTGGTAAGGGAAGATTGAGTGCAAATAGCGCAATATCTTCCATCTGAATTTTTGGTGAAGAGAATCCAAATTCTTTAATTTCGCCACCATCTTTTGGCGAACGCCAACGGAAGCTAATTGGGCTTAAATTTTCAAGTGCTGAAGTAGCTGGGCTATTAATGTTTCGCCATGCCAATGTCTTGGTGGTGATGGAGTTGAGTCCACCATTCGTTTCTTGGACTAGATTGGTCTCGAGTCTGCCGAACTCAATGGGATCCTCATCTTGATTTAGCTGTACCTTGAGCTTGTCTGCGGTTAAAAATATTTGTCCGCCATCAGGCTTACCGCGATCCAGCTTTAGACTTCCTTTGGAGTTAAGCTTTCCACTCAAGTCATGTAGTGGCATCGGAATATCTTTGGAGATTTGGTTGAGGTTTAAATCGGCGAGATCCCATGAAAAGGTACCAACCCAATCATGCCAGTTACCTGCTTGCCCGCTCAGATGATGCACAAAGTTGGCCTGAACTTTTATTGGGTTTGGACTCCATGGAGTTTGTGCAAAAAATCTGCCTTCATGCCTACGAATGCCATTGCTTAAATGAAATTCTTGAATATCAATTGCAGTTTTTAACTTTCGACCTTTTTGATCTTCCCAAAAGATCTTGGCATTATTAATATGAATGTCATTTTGAGCGAGTAACCAGCTTTCGGAAGAAAAATCATCCGCAGTACTGTGTATTGGAATCCCAGCGACTGTGACTACGCCCTTTGTATCACGTTGTGCGTATAGCTGAATTTGATCAAAAGTAATCTCATGGAAATAGGGCGCTAAGTAATAGAAAGAAAGCCAGCTGAGTTGCCCCCTAATACTTTGAATTAGCAAAGGGCTAGGAGAGCTATTGGAGCTATTA
>CANISN010000045.1 GCA_947470165.1 Burkholderiaceae bacterium
GGTATGCCAGCTAAGACAGTTGCTGAGGCATTACAAGCAGCTATTGCTGGTGAAACACATGAGTACACTGATATGTACCCAGGTATGGCTAAGACAGCACGCGACGAAGGCTTTGACGAAATCGCTGACTGGTTTGAGACCTTAGCTAAGGCTGAGCGTAGCCACGCTAACAAGTTCACCAAAACTTTAGAAGCACATCTTGCTAACGTTTAATTAGATTAGATTTAATCAAGAATCCTCTGATCTCTTAAAAGATATGAGGTAAAAAAGAAGCCCCCGGATCAAAAATTCAGGGGCTTTTTACCATCTCCCTTCAGACAATGACTTATTAAGCTTTTGTCACATCAACATGGTGAGTATTCTAGCCCTCACTTGCTACTTGAGCCTCAGCAAACTTCATCTCTAAAGTCAGTCGCTTAAAAGCAGACTGATCTGGGTAAGTTTTTGATAAAAAATAGATTAACTCTCGGTCGGATTTTCCATATTGGTGTTCTTTTAGTAACAGCCTCAGAGCCCAAATTAACTGCAGAGAATTACGCTCATCACGCAAGGTTCCCTCTCCCTCATCAACAGACTCAGTAAGCGCATCTAAGTTTAGGTCTTGAGCGAAAGAAATCAACCCCGTCGGCATAGGCCATTTTTGAATATGATGAGCCCAATATAAAAAACGCTTAAAGTCAACGCGCATATTTTGAGCGGAAAAGTTTTGAATCCAGGCGTGCTCTGTTAGGAGATCTAGTTTGATCTTAAATTCAGAGTACCTATTTCCAAAATTGGCTCGATCAAAGTGAAGCTCGCCAGCAGCATCCCTGACAGGAAATTTAATTTTCTTTGGATTAATACCCTGGACAAGCGCAGCAGCTTGCCATGTATAGACATAGGGTCTAGAGGACCAGTAATCCCAATCAATATCAACAGCCATAAACGCCTTATGTCATATTTACTTGTGTGCCCTAGTATGCCAAAAAATAGACTGAGTTTATAGAAGATTCTGTTAGATTAAGATTTACTGGTAAAGCAATCTCGATAATATAAAAATAATTAAACTTCTGCCATGCTTACTGCTAGTCACAAGCAATGCCTTTTCTAGTGTGTCGATCTGAGTGTTTGAGGCCAAAATTAAATCTCACGACACGGATACTTATCTTATTGGACTCGCCAGCGGACCCAATACTGCAAACAGAGCCCTAAAGCTGAATAAGAATCCACCTTTATATTGCCTGCCGCCTTTCCTTAAACTCAGCGCTAGTAACTAAAGGGAAATCATTTCTCTGGGCATTAAAGATATCCCTGCGAGTAGGTTAGAGCCAGGGTCTGGAGATATTGATGAAATACTACTCAAAAAGTTAATTGAGCTTTACCCTTGCGGCTATAACTAGTAGATCCCTCAGCAACTCAAGGTTTTTTATTCTCAGAAGCATACTTCTCGGCCACAGCAGAGAAGTACTGCATCACATCTCGATCTATAGCGATCACTTCAGATCCACGAGACTCAAAGGTAGGGGTGCTCCAAAGCAGAAAGTAGCCCCCAAAAATGAGTAAGGCAATTGCTAAGAGGCACGGGGCAAGATAGACTCTCATGGTGAAAAAAGGCCTCAGTGCAGCTTAGGCGACACAGGAGCGCCATGGATCACATTGGGGAGTGGCATCGTGGAATGAACATCTTGATTCGATTTTGGAGGCCAAGTAAGCGACTCCCTAACTAAATCATCGATAGACAACTCTACGAAGACCTCAGAGCTAGAAATGCCTGCACCTTTTAATTTCACTAGATTCATATTCACCCCCTTAGAACAGCACTCATAGCTTAATCGTAGGCTCAATTTGCTAAATTTAAAAGTGCCAATCAGGTGATTTCTTATCTGATGAAATCAGCTTGTAAGCCCTTAATCTATATAGAGAAAATGCTTCAGATGGAGTAGCTAGGCGGTATTGCACCGCAAAAAATAGAAATTTATCTCAATGATTTCAAGGTGATAACAGAGTTAAGTGAGGCTAAGTTTAACTGCCTGTGTGAAGGTATTAATTTGACTCTAGATATTGCTCAATTATTACTGAAACATAATGAATCTGACAGAATTTAGGAATCTTTATATCGAAATCATCTAAAGAACAGACTCACGGGAGAAGTCACGCTTTAAATACCATCCTGTCTTAATTAAACTGTGATGAGCTCCCAAGCACCATTCAATTTGGCGTGAAACGGCTCATGATATTGATAAAACTCTATCTCTCCGAAGCTACGGTTTTCTTCCAAAATTTGATTCGATAAGTCCGCAATACTGGAGGGTTGCCAATTAAAGTTAGGTTGTTCTACCCAAGCGCGAATACCCTCCTCCCGCTTAATAAAATGATCCATTGAGCCAATCATTTTTGCAATATCTCCACCATAAGTCACGATTGCTCTTAAAAACTTTGGTGAATCAACTAATGCAAGCTGAATCACTATGTAAGGCAAGGCAAATGCTAAGGCCTTATGCTTGCGGACATTACGAAAATACACCTGCTTAGTAATATCCCATTGCTTATCAGTACTGTTGAGGGAGTAATCAAAAATCCAATTTTTGCTATAAAAGAAAATACATTGTTGACCAACAATTTCCTTAGTAATCGTCTTAATATGAGTTTGCTCACGCAGTAAGCGTAACTGCTCAAAAGGCTGTAATTTTGCGGCCGACTCATCTCTAGGGTCATTAGACGAACTCATTCTTGCTTCTTAAATTGCTCAAGTACCAAATCGGCATTATCACCAAGATCTCTATTGATGCGGTATACCCAGTTTTGGTCGTATATAAAAAAATATTTTCGTAAGAAGGGGTCCGCTAAAACTATCTTCTTAAAATTACCTTCACTTAAAGCTTTCACAGTCTCTAGAGTTTTTTGCTGATCAGCCTTCATTATTCCTACAGAAGTTTGTTTTTGAATACGCTCCAACAAATCTGCTTTAGAAGTAAATCCTTCATAAAATGCCGGACAACATTGAATCACGCCCTTTGGCCGGACTCCAGCCCAGATAAAGTCATCGTTACCATACTTAAAATTCGATGGCGTAACAGATAATTTTTGCTTACTACCCTCTGCAACCCATAGCCCAATCCAGCGATCATTGATCGGGGTGACAGCAGATTTTGTGGATACATCAGCAGGCGCCTCAATCGGAGAGCTAGAGGTAGCGGGGATTGAATTATTAACCGCCTGATCAGTATTGGTCTCCGTAATTGGGGTGGGGACAAAGGTTGCAGGTTCATTTGCACTGTACTTATTTGCATAATATAGGCCACCTAGCACAACCGCAAACAAGGAAACTCCCAAAAGCAAAATTAAGCGGGAATGATTTTGCATTGGTAACACCGCCACCTCAGAATCGAATGATTTGCTGAGACTCTCTTCGCTAGAGATTCCTTCAATCGGATTAATGAGGCTTAACTTCTCTTGTAGTTTTTCTTGGGGCTGAGTCGTAATAATACTAGGGGCTCTTCTAAGGTATTGATCTGGACACTCTAGCTGATGGGCAAAAATAAGGGCTTCCTCCACACCAGAAAATAGTTTTTCTCGGCAAGTAAGCTGATCTAAAACTGAATTTTTTTCGATTCCGTATTTATTAACTAAATACAATTTATAAGAATCCTGATTTAAATCCTTTTCCCCAGAGAATATGGGGAAAGATGAGATTTTTTGAGGCACAAAGATGATCCCAAATGCAATAAACAAGATGCCAATTAACCATTTCAACTGAACGAGATAATGCAATTGGACCTGTATAAATTGATCCAGTGTGGGGCTATTAAATGGTGAATGACTCGATTGAATAGAGGCAATAATTAATATCACCCCACACAACAGGGCAGTGATCTTCAGGGCGAACTGAGGTGCACGCGATTTTCGAGAAACATCAAGCATCTACATTCTTTCGGTAATTTTGGCAGTACTTTCCGACTGCTAACTGAATCAGAAAGTATGAATTAATTTTAACTTTAGGGATTAGGAGGAGCGGGTTGGAGTAGCACTCCTAGTTTCATCATCCTGAGCTGGTTTCTCTGCTTCTGGATCTTTCGCATCCGCAGCACTATCCTTCTCTGCACTGGCCGGCAATTTTGCCTCTTTCTCTAAAACTACCTTAACAAAAGTGTCGGTTGAGCCAAAGTTATCAATCCAATGGAAGCTTTCAAGAAATTGTTCCTTGGGCATAAAACGAAGGTTTGAATCACTGAGATTTTTGTACTCAACGAAGCACACTCCAAGAGCATTGGGTGCATAAAGTTGCTTAACGGCAACTTGCACACCATTTTCATCTTCAAATATATCATTTCTTATTGGGTCGTTCATGGCGGCTCTGAGCTATAAATTGAGGCGATTAAAGGCAGGCAAATACTATTTAGACCGGCGCAAGAATGCAGGTAAAAAGCGGCTGCCTCTTGGCAACTCAACAATCGAATCATCTTTGGGTGCCTGAGTACTATCTACTGAGGGCTTTGCAGCATATCCGCCATATATTCCTAACTCACGAGCACGTGAACGGTAGTCATCCAAGACGCTGACCTTTTTCACGATCTCACGATTCAATGAGGTTCCCGTCAGTGAGAGTGATTTTCGGATAACAAGACGATCTTCGATTTTTTTGGCTATAAATTTTCCAAATGTAGAAAAGTTCTCAGCAACCGCTTTATTAGAGCAAACGCATAAAAAATCTTCGTAAACATAGGTATCTAAATCTGGTGTCTGATGAATTGGCGGCGTGACATGGCAATTCATTAAGAATTCAAGGTTGGTAAATGATCCGATAGAGGCATATCCAGCATCAACTTTGCTTGGAGCCACCAAAATAAACTGCCGATTTGCAGCCAAGCGTGACATACGTTTTTGGGCGTACTCCAGAATAAAAATCTCAGTACTGGCGATCTCAAATTTAGCGCTAGAACTTGGCACGATCACAATGTCAAAATCCAACATGAACTCATCAGATAGTGTCGGATGCCAAGTGAGATCAGAAATACTCACCTGAACTCCAGAGGAATACTTTCTCACTGCCGCACGAGAGCTCAGTAAGGCTATTCCTGAGTTTTCATAATTGATTTCTGCGCAGTAAGCCTGAACTCCAATATCTGGTGCTTTCTTGGCCCAACGGGAGGAAGATCCCTGTTTATCAAAATCGATTAGAGACACCTTGGCACCCTGCTGCAGGGCAAGATAAGCAGCCAAATTCGCGGCAATGGTGCTCTTACCCACGCCACCCTTTTGGTTGGTAACCAATATCCTTATAGGCTCATGACTTTGCATATTCATCTTCTTAAGCGATTCGACAGTCAAGTAGCTTCAACATCACCATCAGCAAGGAGGTTTACCTCTGTAATCTTAGAGAGCTTTCCACTTAACCTCGCACCATGCTCAATTCCGATCTGTGCATAAACAATGTCGCCATGCACATCAGCACCACTGTGTAACTCAACTCGTTCGGATGCTAATACATTGCCCTCTACACGACCAGCAACTAATACCCGTACACCAGAAATATTGCCTTGTACTAAGCCGGTCTTTCCAAGCGCAATACAAACATCAGCACCATATTTAGTTTCGACATCACCAATAATCGTGCCATCAATTCTCAAACTCTTGCTTGCAACAATTCGTCCAAAAATCTCTAAATCCGGTCCGATGATGGATCCAAACGTCTCCCTAGATGGGTCGAGCATTCGGATTGCATGACTTTGCTTAAAGGCCATGTCTTTTCACATTACTAGTTCTTAATAAACTTTCCAGACACCTTGCCGCCGCGCTGTATATGGATATATTTATAGCTAATCGTTCCATCAACATGTGCCAGGGGGCCAACATTCAAATCCTCGCAATTGACTTCGCCTTTGAGATGACCCTTAATCACTAACTGATCAGAGTTCAACTCACCGTCAACGTGACCGCTTGCATCGATGAGCACAGACTTTGCAGTAATTTTTCCGCGCACAGTACCAGCGATATTCAGAATTCCATCGGAAGTAATCGTGCCTTCAAAAATAAAGCCTTCGCTAATAATGGATGGTTTTGCAATGCCGGGGCGATTGACTGTTTCAGCACGAGACACTTGCTCATAAGAAGAGGTAGCAGCAATTATTTCCTCTTCCGTGGAAGAGGATTGTGCATAACCATCTAGTTGCTCATCTGCGATTTTGTCTTCGCCATTATTAGGTGTTGAATTTTTTGAAAAAATAGACATCGTTTTTAGCTTAAAGAGATTAGGAATGTGGATTCAGATTATTTAGGTCGCCATGTAAATGACCACCTTTTTCAATCTCAATTTCAGAATAATGAATTGAACCAGTTACTTTTCCAGTCGAGCGAATAATCAGACTGCGTGTTGAAGACACAAACTCATTAGCCTCACCACGAATATCAATGGATTCACCAGAAAGCTTTCCATTCACGACGCCCGTTGCTTCGATGATAATTTGCTTGGCAGTTAATTCACCCTCTACAACTCCGGAAATCGAAGCAATGTCAGGAACCTCAAAGTTACCCTTGAGAACTACGCCCTCACCTACAAATAAACAACCTTGTTGATTTACTTCAGCCATACTTACTCCTAGCGCTCGATCAATGTTAAAGATTCAGGCAATTCTATCAGTTGATTGCTGATTTTGGGCTCTAAAATACACTATTTACTAATAATTTCATCATTTTTTAATTCGAGCACACAATGTCGGCAACCTTCAAAAGCTGCTTTATCTATTGCTTAACGGTTTTTTTGATTAACCCACTTAATCAAGCTCAGGCTAAGTGGGTTTTCATATCCAATGATAATGTTGGCAATGCCTATTATTATGATGAGAGCAAAACCGTCAAAAATACTGCCACTAATGAAGTGAGTACCTGGCAACTGATTAGCTACAGCGAAGCCTTAACAGCCCCCAATGGCGCCCCAACTCAGTCGATTATTCAGGATATATCCTATTTTTGCGTAACCGGTTACGAAAGCTATAAACAGTTTTACATTGGCTATTACTCAGGTTCTGGAGGCTCTGGAGTAAGCGTTGATCAACTCAATACTGCCGACTCGGCCTGGGATCGAGTCATCCCCGACACGATGAGCTATGTGCTCTTTCAGTTTTTTTGTAAATAACCCCGAGTCCGGTAAGCTAACTAGCCCCTCTGAACCTAGCTTTACTGCTTCACTTCCGATCCCTGCTCTGATTTGCCGGAATCGCCCCCTGCTGGCTTACTGAAGTAACTCATGGGAAAGGTTGACTCAGCACCATAAGGACCTTTAATCCATATTTGGTCGTTGTAGCGCACATAACAACTGCGGGTAACGGATCCCAGCGAATTGACTGAGTATGAAAAGTACCAATTTGGCTCTACCCGCCCATTTTCAGCAGTACAGGGTTCGGTTGTGATGTACAAAATATCGCCATGGGCGGGCATTTGACCCAAAATAGCAGCGCTGCCGTGGCTGGCGGCCATCAAAAGCGTACAAGCTATCAAGAACTTGAATCCAAGAATTTGCTTCAGGGGGTGCTTTAAAGTAATCACAGGCCTATATTTGAGAGTAAAATGCGTTGTCGCAAAAGAATTATAAGCCTGAAAATTAAACGGGTTGGGCATTTAGTCTAAATAAATCAAATACTTATACTGGGTATATGCAACTATTTTGGGTATCTGGCTCCACTGGAGCCATTAAGCAGATCAATATCACCAAAGAACGTCTTGTTCGCCTGGGGATCATTATCTGTAGCTCATTTTTATTGCTAGGAATTCTGATTTTTTCTACTGGTATTCATATTGCCTTAGAAGTAAACCCGGATTTTGCCAGAGAAGTGAGTGGGGTTGTTACTGTCAAAGAACGTATGGCTTTGGATCAGCGATACAGCAAGCAGCTCAAGAGTATCCAAGATCAGCTCGCCAAGGCGTCTATGCACTTTAATGAACTCAAGTCCATCAAAGACCGCTACCTTGCAATCTCAACGCCCTATACGGTAAAAAATAAATTTACTGAACCCGCCAATATAGGTGGCCCCCTGAAGCCTTTGAGCTTTAAATATGAGCCCGCCAAATCTCTAGCAGAAAACCTGGAGGAATCTGTCGGCAAAGCGTCGGAGATGACAGCAATATTTAGCAATCTTGAGCCGGAGTGGCAAAAACAATATCAATGGTTGCGAACCCTCCCAATTGGGCCTCCAATTGACGCTAGACTAGGTATGACCAGTAATTTTGGCGTTCGGGTTGATCCGTTTACAAGGCAATTGGCTCAGCACGCTGGAATTGATTTTGTCACCCCTGCTGGCACCCCGATTGTGGCTGCCGGAGATGGGATTGTTGTTAAAGCAGCAGTAGATCCAGCATATGGCAAATTTATTGAAATTTCCCATGGCGAAGGATTTATTTCAAAGTACGCTCACAACAGCAAGCTTTTAGTGCAGCCTGGTCAGAGAATTACCCGTGGACAACTCATTGCTGAATCAGGCTCTACCGGCCGATCCACTGGCCCACATCTGCATTACGAGATTCACCAAAATAATGTTTACTTAAACCCTGCCAAAATTTTAGTTTATGCACCACCCTCTGCCTACTGGTAATGGGCTAGATTAATCTGGAGATTCTCTGGTAAGCGCTAATTCTTCTATCAGCACTCATCGGGATTGAATCTAATGGATTGGGACTACTCAATTTTATAAAATTATTGACTGAGGAGAGGTCGGGTGACTGGGAAATCTTCAGATCTTGTGGATCTGGCTGCGATCTTTCCATCCGCGTGTCGGGAATGCCAGATCTCCTCTCCTCAATCGTACTGCCAGCTCTTTGGGAGGCGGCATTGAGGTAACTAGTTTGAAGGTTCAGCTTATCCACGATTATTAAAAACCCAAAATTTCAACAAGCTTGATCGTAGCAAATACTAAGGTATTTTGCTTAGAAAAGTTCAACCCAATCACATTAATAAAAATAACTCGCAACCAGGGCAGATATTGCCGCCATCTTTTAAATACTCACGATGGACTTTAGGATTGTTTGGTGCTAAACAAAACACCATTTACCTTACTACCAATACCAGCAAGCGTCTTATTATTTTCACGAATGATATCGCACAAAATCTTCATATTATTAATATCTGGTCGTAGATTTTTTTCTTTGATCATATTCCAAACATCTTCCTTTTGAATTTTATTTTGTACCTGATTAATCACTAAATCGCACAAATTTACTAAAACATATTTGGCAATTATTGGCTGGGTAACAATCATGACTTCAAAGGCTTTTGATGGTAAAAAAAGGAGTTTGCTAGACTGCTGAGCTTTTACAGATGCTGAGCGAGGCTTTCCATCAAAAACACCAAACTCACCAACATACTGGCCAGGCAGTACCTCCTTGATCGCTACAGAATCAGCTGGATTACTACTTTGCAGAATCACTTGTAACCTGCCCTCGAGTAGGATGTATAAGCCATTTGAAGGATCGCCCTGCTTAAATAAAACACTTCCATAACTCAAAGTCAGTGTCTTGGTATAACC
>CANISN010000046.1 GCA_947470165.1 Burkholderiaceae bacterium
ATAACGCGTGTCTCAAAAAAGTTTCTTTCTTTTTTCAGATCAATCATTTCTGACATCCATGGGAATGGATTCTCTTCATTTGGGAACATGGCGTCAAGTCCTATTTGCAAACATCTGCGGTTACAGATGTATCTTAGGTAGCCTTTGAACATCGGCGCATTCAATCCGAGCACTCCGCGAGGCATCGTATCCTCTGCATAACGGTACTCTAATTCCACTGCTTTTTCGAAGATCGTTTTGATCTCATCTTTGAACGCGGAAGTCCATAACTGCGGGTTCTCCAGCTTGATTTGATTAATTAAATCGATACCAAAATTGCAGTGCATAGACTCATCACGAAGGATGTATTGATACTGCTCAGCGGCACCCGTCATTTTGTTTTGACGACCCATTGCAAGTATTTGCGTAAAACCAACATAAAAGAACAAACCTTCCATCACACATGCAAAAACGATCAGTGAACGGAGCAACATTTGATCTGCTTCTAATGTCCCAGTTTTGAAATTAGGGTCAGTCAAAACATCAATAAATGGAATTAAGAACTGATCCTTAGCGCGAATAGACTCAATCTCGTTGTATGCATTAAAGATTTCGCTCTGATCTAAACCTAACGATTCCACAATATATTGATAGGCATGAGTATGAATTGCCTCCTCAAAAGCCTGCCGCAATAGATATTGGCGGCATTCTGGAGCGGTAATGTGGCGATAAGTACCCAAAACAATGTTGTTTGCTGCCAAAGAATCAGCTGTTGTGAAGAAACCCAGATTGCGTTTAATAATGCGGCGCTCATCTTCAGTCAAGCCATTAGGATCTTTCCAAAGCGCGATGTCGCGATTCATATTGATCTCTTGAGGCATCCAATGGTTTGCGCAACCAGCTAAGTATTTCTCCCAAGCCCACTTATATTTAAATGGAACCAATTGATTCACATCAGTCTTGGCATTAATCACGCGCTTATCAGCAGCATTGACGCGCAAAGCTGCGCCGCCGGCCAATGAAGCAACTTGCTCAGATGCAGACTTGGCATCTTGAGGGGCTGCGATAGCAACTTCGTCTGGCTGATGACGTTTTAGCTCCGCCACTCCTGGTTGTGGTGCTAACCCAGCCTTCATTAGCGCAGGACTAACTTCTTCTTCCCAATTCAACATAATTCTCTCCTAATTCCTATTTTCTCATTGAGTCAGCGAATGGCTCACTGACATGCTTCACATTCTTCAAAGCCTGTATCACCTGGTCGCATTGTGCAAGCTGGACCATCAGCTTCTTGTGCAGCTGCGGCATCCGTGCCATTCACACCACCACCGCTCGATACTGAATTGAGTTGACCGCTAGTAACAGTCGATTTCTCAACGTGTGTTGCAGCCATAGTACGAAGGTAGTAAGTAGTCTTCAAGCCACGAAGCCACGCCAATTTATAGGTGTCATCTAATTTCTTGCCTGATGCGCCACCCATGTAGATGTTGAGCGACTGCGCCTGATCAATCCACTTCTGACGACGTGAGGCTGCTTCAACCAACCAGCTGGGCTCAACCTCAAATGCAGTGGCATACAAATCACGAAGGTCTTGTGGAACACGATCAATCTTAGATAGAGTGCCGTCAAAGTACTTCAAATCAGCAATCATCACTTCATCCCATAGGCCACGATCCTTTAAATCTCGTACCAAATACTCATTTACCACCGTGAACTCACCAGAGAGATTGGATTTAACGAATAAGTTCTGGAATGTAGGCTCGATACAGGCAGATACACCAATAATGTTGGAGATCGTTGCAGTAGGCGCAATCGCTACGCAATTGGAGTTGCGCATACCATGCTGCTTAATGCGGGCACGTAAACTATCCCAATTCATAGTGGAAGAGCTATCCACCTCAAGATAACCCCCACGCTCTTCGGCCAATAATGCCACCGAATCTTGCGGAAGAATACCCCGATCCCACAGAGAACCTTTGTAGGTGCTGTAAACGCCACGCTCTTCGGCTAGCTCATTAGATGCTTGGTAAGCGTAGTAGCACACCGCTTCCATAGAAGAATCTGCAAACTTAACCGCTTCATCGCTTGCATATGGAATACGCTGCATATGCAAGCAATCCTGGAAGCCCATGATGCCCATGCCGACTGGACGATGCTTCAAGTTAGAGTTACGCGCTTTAGCAACAGCGTAGTAGTTAATATCTATGACGTTGTCCAGCATCCGCATTGCAGTGCGAACTGTTTTCTGGAGCTTCTCGTGATCCAAAATCATCTTGCCAGATGCATCGGTAGTCATGTGCGCTGTCAGGTTTACAGAACCCAAGTTACAAACAGCAATTTCGCTCTCATTGGTATTCAGAGTAATCTCAGTACACAAGTTAGAAGAGTGAACTACGCCAATGTGTTGTTGCGGACTACGAATATTGCAAGGATCTTTAAATGTGATCCATGGGTGACCAGTTTCAAACAACATACCCAACATCTTGCGCCATAATTGTTGCGCAGGAATGCGACGGAATGGCTTTAGTTCGCCAGCATCTGCTTTTTTCTCATAGGCAACATAAGCCTCTTCAAAAGTCTTGCCATATTTGTCATGCAAATCGGGCGTATTTGAAGGTGAGAACAATGTCCACTCGCCACCCTCCATCACGCGCTTCATGAATAAATCCGGAATCCAATTCGAAGTATTCATATCGTGCGTGCGACGACGGTCATCGCCCGTGTTTTTACGCAACTCAAGAAACTCTTCGATATCTAAATGCCATGTTTCCAAATAGGCGCAAACTGCACCCTTCCGCTTACCGCCTTGGTTCACAGCAACTGCTGTGTCGTTTACCACTTTCAAGAATGGCACAACACCTTGTGACTTACCGTTAGTGCCTTTGATATGACTTCCCAATGCGCGCACGTTTGTCCAGTCGTTACCTAGGCCTCCGGCATACTTAGACAGGAGTGCATTTTCTTTTAATGCCTCGTAGATACCATCAAGATCATCATCCACCGTTGTTAAGTAGCAGCTAGACAACTGTGGACGTAACGTTGCCGAGTTAAACAAGGTTGGCGTGCTAGACATGAAATCAAATGTGGAGAGAATTTCATAGAATTCGATTGCGCGGCGCTCACGATCCAGCTCATTCAAAGATAAGCCCATTGCAACACGCATGAAGAAAGCTTGCGGCATTTCAATGCGACGCTCTTCAATATGCAAGAAATAGCGGTCATACAGAGTTTGCAAACCGAGGTAGTTAAATTGCAAGTCACGGCTGGCATTTAATGCAGCAGCTAAGCGTGGCAAATCGAACTCACGCATGCGGGGATCTAACAACTCAGCAGAAATACCTTCGTTGATATACTTCGCAAAGTAGGTACCGTACTCAGCTTGCATATCACCCTGCAAAACTTCATTACCCAAAATTTCTTTACGGATTACATGCATTAAGATGCGTGCAGTGACTTGACTGTAGGCTGGATCTTTTTCAATCAAGGTACGTGATGCCAAAATTGCAGAGTCATATACCTGAGCCATCGGCACACCATCATATAAATTCTTAATCGTTTCAGTAATGATTGGGCTTGCATCAATATTGTTTCCAAGGCCTTCGCACGCAGCCTCAATAACTGTGCGTAAGGCGGCCATATCTAGCCACTTCTCTACACCGTTATCCATTACCTTAAGACCAGATTCGCCAGCCTGGCTAGCCGCCTCAGCTTCTTGAGATATACCCTGTTGTGTAGCGCGCTCTTGATTGCGCTTTTCACGATAAAGAACATAAGAACGAGCAACGTTGTGCTCACCACTTCGCATTAATGCCAGCTCAACTTGGTCTTGAATATCTTCAATATGAAATGTTCCGCCATTTGGGCGACTGCGCAATAAGGCGCGAACGACTGCATGCGTTAATTGCTCCACTTGTTCGCGTACACGAGCAGAAGCAGCGCCTTGACCACCATTAACCGCTAGAAATGCTTTTGTTACTGCAATCGCGATTTTGGACGGCTCAAATGCCACCACAGAACCATTGCGACGAATGATTTTGTAATCGGTTAATTGGGTGGCCTGAGTACCACCCACACCTCCAGCAACAAAACCGGCTGATGGGGCTTGATTCATCGACTCTGAAGGATTCATCCCTAGATTAGCTGTGCCGGCAGTCTGTCCTGCTGTCTGTGGGTTGGCGTATGTCATATTTTTTCTACTTATATATAGTTATTTGGACAAAAATCGTTAAAAAACAATAGGGTAATGTAATAATTAGACACTACATCTAGTGTCTAAAAGCATATTTGCTACTAAGTATAGGGAATTATTCAGAGTTTGGTAAGATATTTCTGATGAAAATTGATAAGTATTTTTCCCTATATTTACAAGAAATTAAGGCTCATTTTAGTGCGACATGAGCAGCCCTTTTTAACTAAAGGGCAAGAAAGTGAGCGTGTACTCACATACTGACTATGAACCCTATCGGGATTGCAATCCGAAGGGTAACTTTTCGGCTGGAATGTTGTTTTTACTCTGAAACTTTTGCCAATCAAATTGCGTACCTGGATCGCTTTTCCTTCCAGGAGCGATATCGCTGTGTCCAGCAAATAATAAATGGGAGTAAACAAGCTCAAGTTGAGCGCTCAAATTAGCAAGTGCAACATATTGAACATCTTCGAACGGGTGCTCGCCATCACCCTCCAACTCAATACCAATTGAAAAATCATTACACCTTTCCCGACCCAAAAAGGAGGAAAGACCCGCATGCCAGGCTTTATTCAGAGTGGAAACAAATTGAATGATCTCACCACGACGAGAAATCAAAAAATGGCTTGAGACTTTCTGATCGGCAATTTCCTCAAAATAAGGGTGTGCTGAAGGATCAAGCTTATTTTGAAAGAAATCCACAATAAATTGAGTGCTATTGCGCATCATAAATCCGCCGGGCGGCAAACTGATATGGTGAATTACAACTAAATCAGGTTTGAGACCTTCAGGCCGAAGATTCTGATTAGGAGAAATACGCCACGCAGCAGAGCCAAGCCAGCCCTGCGCATCCAAACTATCGAGATGCTCTTTAGAGCAATAGTAGCGATCCTCTTGGCTGATCGTATCCGACTTTGGAAGGTGCACAGAACAATGGTGACACTGCACAATAGCTTCTGGCTCAGCGACTTTGTTTTGCTCTGCTTTAGTCTTGGCGGCCTCGTCCGTGTTGAGCTTTGCCTGTTTTTTTCCCTTAAACCAAAGGTAAAAAAGTCCAATACCCGCAAGCAATATAAACCACTTAAACAAAGGTCATACTTTCTGAAGAATCACTTCCAACACAAACCGACTACCAACATAAGCAAGCAATAAAACAACGTAGGCACTCAAGACCCAGCGGATTGCCGCCCAACCACGTAAACCAACCCACCAGCGGGCTATCAGTAATCCAGCAAACAAGATCCAGGAGACAAGCGCAAAAATAGTTTTATGGTCAAACACAAAGGGCTTGCCAAATAAGGCTTGTGAAAACAATAAGCCGGAGAAAACAGTCAACGTTAAGAGCGCAAAACCAACATACAGTAAATTAAATAACAGACCTTCCATTGTCATCAGTGGCGGTAAATCTTCCAACCAATGGGCCAGACGACTATTAGGAACAATCGCTAATTGACGATGCAAGGCGCGATCATAAACACTCATCAACATAGCCTGCATAGCCGCTAGACTCAATAAACCCACTGAAATAGTTGCCACAATAAAGTGCGCCTTGAACCAAGGATCTGAAACGGCTGTGGGTGAAATTAATACGCCAGGAAAAAAGATTGGGAGCAAAGAACAAAATAAAGCAAATAAGATTGACATCCAAAGCAAGCTAGCGATTGGCAAAAACCATGATTGAAACCAATAAAATGCCAAGCCTACCCAGGCTATCAGGGACAAGTCCTGAGCAAACCCAAAGACAAAGCCTTGGGATGTAAAGACAGAATCATGTAATTCAATTCCATGTAGTATCAAAATCACGAAAATGCCAGCTTGCATCATCCCGGTAGAAAGGGCGGATTCCTTGCCCGACTTAGCCCTCTGGCTCAAAATCAGCAATAAAAGCACATAAAGGGCCGCTGGAAGCCAGCCGTAACTTGAGTAGCCTAAAATATCCATCTGTAAAGTCTAATCGATAAATGCTAGAGAATCTCACCGACCGTCTATCACGTGTTGTTAAAACAATGCGGGGTCAGGCCCGCCTCACCGAAAGCAATACCGCAGAAATGCTACGGGAGATCCGCCTAGCCTTACTGGAGGCCGACGTTGCACTGCCAGTCGTTAAATCTTTACTAGAACAAATCAAATTTAAAGCCCTTGGTGAAGAAGTGGTTGGAAGCCTTAGCCCAGGCCAAGCGCTGGTAGGGGTCGTTCAACGAGAACTTGCTCAAGTCATGCGTGGCGACTCTACTCAAAGTGGTGAGCTGAATTTAGCCACGCAACCCCCAGCAGTCATCTTGATGGCAGGCCTGCAGGGTGCCGGTAAAACTACCTCCGTAGGTAAGTTAGCGAAATTTCTTCAAGAAAAGAAGAAAAAGAAAGTACTCACTGTTTCTTGTGACGTATATCGTCCTGCCGCTATTGAGCAGTTAGAAACAGTCAGCAAACAAGTTGGTGCTGAATTTTTCCCAAGCACTATTCATCAAAAACCTAACGAGATCGCAGCGGCGGCATTAGATTGGGCACGACGTCATTATTTTGATGTGCTCTTGGTCGATACAGCAGGTCGCTTAGGTATTGATGAAGCACTCATGCAAGAAATCAAAACCTTGCATACCAATCTCAATCCGATTGAAACCTTGTTTGTGGTTGATGCAATGCTGGGGCAGGACGCTGTCAACACCGCCAAGGCATTCCATGATGCACTGCCGCTGACTGGTGTCATTCTTACCAAGCTAGATGGTGATTCACGAGGGGGCGCAGCACTATCCGTTCGTCAAATTACTGGCGTGCCACTGAAGTTTATTGGCGTTGCTGAAAAAATGGATGGTCTCGAGGCATTCGATGCCGACCGAATGGCCAGCCGCATTTTGGGTATGGGCGATATCCTTGCTTTGGTTGAGCAAGCCCAGCAGAACGTTGATGTTGCTAAAGCAGAAAAGTTAGCGAACAAGATTTCTAAAGGTGGATTCGATCTAGGAGATTTCCGGGATCAACTTGTACAGATGCAGCAAATGGGTGGCATGGCTAGTCTGATGGATAAGTTACCAAGTCACATGGCGCAAGCAGCATCCAAAACCAATTTGAGTGCTGCCGATAAACAAACTAGGCGTATGCGCGGCATCATTGATAGCATGACGCCAAAAGAGCGTGCTAAACCCGAATTACTAAAAGCAACTCGCAAGCGCCGCATCGCAGCGGGTGCAGGCGTGGAAGTTCAGGAAGTAAATCGCTTACTGTCACAGTTTGATCAAATGCAAACTATGATGAAGCAATTCAAGGGTGGTAAGATGGCACGCACCATGGCATCCATGGCTGCAAAAGGAGCCACCAAAGGTCTTGGCGGGCTCTTTAAAAAGTAGTAAGCAAAAGCGGCTGGGTTTAAGAAATGAGCTTCTTGGCCGCATCAACCGCAGCAGTCACTTTTGCTTTGATTTCTGCGAGTGGGATATTTTGTGATTCAGCATCAGTGCGGCTCTTAAATTCGACTTGAGCATCAGCTAATCCGCGATCTCCAATCACCACACGGAACGGCACGCCGATCAGCTCCCAGTCTGCAAACATCGCGCCCGGCCTTTCACCACGATCATCTAGAACAACATCTATGCCAGCGGCAATAAGCTCATCGTGTAATTGATTGGCAGCGGCCTTT
Organism: Burkholderiaceae bacterium; assembly: GCA_947470165.1. Taxonomy (GTDB): domain Bacteria; phylum Pseudomonadota; class Gammaproteobacteria; order Burkholderiales; family Burkholderiaceae; genus Polynucleobacter. The sequence continues at coordinate 7,797 of CANISN010000046.1, forward strand.
ACCGCTTCTGATTTGTCATATCCCATCGGGCAAATCACTACCTCAAATGGCGCCATTGATATAGGCCAAATAATTCCGCGCTCATCATTACCCTGCTCAATTGCAGCGCCTAGCAAACGAGTCACACCAATACCATAGCAACCCATCACCATTGCTTGTGCTTTACCTTGCTGATCTAAGTAAGTACAGCCCATCGCTTCAGAGTAACGTGTACCTAATTGGAAAACATGGCCCACTTCAATGCCGCGACAAATGTCGACTACACCTTTGCCATCGGGAGAGGGATCTCCGACTACAGCATTACGTAAATCCATAACCAAAGGTTCCGGCAAATCACGGCCCCAGTTCACTCCGGTTAGATGATAGCCAGCATCATTGGCACCGCAAACAAAGTCAGACATATTAGCAACAGTACGATCAGCAACGACCGTAACATCTTCACTCACACCGACAGGACCTAGATAGCCAGCAGGTGCATGACAGGCTTGCTTGATTTCTGCCTCTGTTGCAAAGCGTGACTCAGCCATACCCGGAATCTTGCTGGCTTTAATTTCATTAAGCTCATGATCACCACGAACCAACACCATAAATAATTTGGCGGGTCCCTCTGCTTGATTAGCGGCAAAAAGCAAAGACTTCACAGTCTGCTCAAGTGGTAATTTCAAAAACTTCGCAACATCAGCGCAATTAGTTTGATCAGGCGTAGCTACCCTAGCCATTGTCTGAGCTGCAGCTGCACGATTCGCAATCAATGAGAGCGACTCAGCAGCCTCTAAATTTGCTGCGTAATCGGATGTTGGGCAATACACAATCGCATCTTCACCTGTATCCGCAATCACATGAAACTCTTGGCTTCCCGATCCGCCGATGGCGCCATTATCTGCCGTTACCGCACGGAACTTCAAGCCCATACGTTTGAAGATGCGGGTGTAAGCATCAAACATGATTTGATAAGACTTTTTCAGACCCTCCGCATCACGGTCAAATGAGTATGCGTCTTTCATACTGAACTCGCGACCACGCATGATGCCAAAACGAGGGCGACGCTCATCGCGGAATTTTGTCTGAATTTGATAAAAATTGATTGGAAGCTGCTTGTAACTCTTAATCTCGTTTCGCGCTAAATCTGTAACCACTTCTTCTGAAGTGGGCTGAATTAAAAAGTCACGATCATGACGATCTTTAATGCGGAGTAACTCTGGCCCCATCTTTTCCCAACGACTAGTCTCTTGCCACAACTCCGCAGGCTGAATCATTGGCATGAGTAATTCAATGGCACCTGCGCGATTCATTTCTTCGCGAATAATGTTTTCCACCTTGCGAATGGACTTCAAACCCAAAGGCAAATAGTTATAAATACCCGCACTGAGTTTGCGAATTAAACCTGCACGCACCATGAGTTTGTGCGAAACCACCTCAGCATCAGAGGGGGCTTCTTTTAGCGTAGCGAGAAATGATTGTGAAGCTTTCATGTATGGATATAATCAAATCATTGATTTTAAAGGATTTGAGGCACGATCATGCTTGACCGTGAAGGGTATCGCCCCAATGTCGGCATAGTCCTACTCAATAGCCATAACGAGGTTTTCTGGGGAAAACGCGTTGGGCAGCATTCGTGGCAGTTCCCGCAGGGTGGGATTCAGCATGGTGAAAGCCCTGAACAGGCGATGTTCCA
>CANISN010000047.1 GCA_947470165.1 Burkholderiaceae bacterium
AGCTTTAGACGAATAGCATTATTTGATGGCGAGCTACCTGCCAAGAAGATAAAGGCAACGAGGTTTAATAGGATGGCAATATGGGTTAGGTAAGTAGCAGGTTGCCATAGAACGACGGGCGTTTGTCTAGCTTGACCATAGCCAATCACGACTAGTACTAATCCAATAATGGAGATGATCGTATACAGACCCTTCCATTTCACTTCACCTAAGCGATCAATCATGTGATTACGCCATGGCTCAGCAAAGATGCGGCAAGAGTGGCTGCCAAGAAAAATAATGAGACCGATGATGAGTAGGGACATGTAATGCTCCAGTGAGAATATTTATTCTAGGTGTTTATGAGTTTCAGAGTCAGTAGGCTTGATGCCGTAAGGCTCTACAAGAGGCCAGATGTGCTTTGGAACCATAGAAGCCATTTTTGCTGGCTGCTCTCTTCTGAGGTGGAGGACTGTTTCGATTGCTTTCATCTCAACACGGGTGCGGGCAAATTCAAGACCACGAGGGCCGACTTTAGGCATTAACCAGCCCACAATCGGCCTTAACCAATTCGGCATTTTTCTTAAAGGGAGTCCACCTGCTGCACGCTCGACATTTTTCATGAACCCAACAACGGCAGAGTGGCGTTTGCCCGCAGTGCCGGGAGCGGAGGTACGTACTTCATCTCCTAGTAAATTGAGCAATTCTTCACCGCGCTCATTGCGAACGATAAGCCATTGCTCACCTTGTCCACCCATATAGCCAACAGTAATGTCAGATAGTACATTGGTGTAATCAACACAGGTGCGGCAAGTTAATGGGAAGAAATCATTTGGCAAAGTGGAGAGCGGCAATTGAAGAAATGGTATCTCCCTCTTCTTGCCATTTTTAAAGCGAATCTCAACGTGGTAATCTGCTCTAAATTCAAGATAGATAATCTCTTCTGGTTCTGAACTAATGAGCGATAGAAAGTGGTGAAAGTTTTCCGTAGTCGTATTGTCAGAGCAGGGTGTGCCAATGACATAAAGCTTTTCAAGCCCCAATTCTTTCTCTAGTGCTCTTAAAGCATAGACCTGACATGGAATACCGATCACAGCTATTTTCTTATAACCCTTGGCAATGGCTGGCTCTAAAAGGGAGAGTAGTGGTGCATAGCCCATTCTCATGCCGCGACATTTAGCCATATCCGCTGCTTTATCGATAATGATGGGTAATGGCTTCCAGCGATCATTAGGATCCTCAGTCATCGTCAGAATGGCATCAACTGCGCCTGTTTCTAATAAACGCTCACCAATACGAGTAGTAATTCCGGTCCACTGCGCTCCCGTACTAGGATTTTTTAGTCCCGCACGAAGCATCTTGGTGAATGGGCCAAAATGAAGCTCGTCTGGTCGACTTGGATCTCTTGGTCTACCATGAACTTGAGTTTCAAGTGCAGGGTAATTGGGCTTGATGAATTGGCAGGCATCTCCACAGCGCTTTGGATTACTGCTTCGAGAGATGCCGCAGTCAGTACATAAACTTCGATAGGGCGCCGTATCCAGAGTCACGTAAGCCTTTTTTGATCGTGATGTTGAGTGGGTGGCAAAGCCATATTGGGGCTAAGGGTTGGTAATTACTTCTTTTTCTTCTTATCGGAATCTAACCATTCGTTGACATCGGGAAAGGCATCTTGCACCTCTCCCATAAATTCCCGGACCATGTAATACAGGCCCGCAATTAATAGGCAAAAAACAAAGATTGATAAGAGAAGTAGTGTTGTATCACTCATTTTTTGCGATTCAATAATGCTGATAACTTGAAATAAATCCCAAAGCAAAATATTGAGGGAACCCAGAGTGCCGTAAAGATGGATTGCTCTCTATCTTGGACCACAAACCATAAATAGGCCGAGGTGAAGAAAGAAATTACCACCGCCATAAGAATGAAGTAATCTGATTTTTTAAACATGCTCACTCCTTTACTTCGTTATTAAAATAATCGCCAATTCCATAGCCAATTGCGCTCATAATGCACCCAATGATAGCGCAGCTGCCCAATACGCGAATGCCTGAAGAAAGCCCAAAAGCAAATAAATCTGCGGAAATAAAGTCCCACAGGCTCAAGGTAATTAAGATAAAACTAATTGAACTGATGAAGAAACCAAAAAATATTAAAGTCTTCTCGGCAAATTTCGGTAAATTATTCATCGATTGATGATAGCAAGAGACTTGAGAGCCCGGCAGAAGTTTTCAATTAGGCTGGGGATTCTACTGACTTAGCTGGCCATATAAAATTAGTCATCGCGGCGATAGTAATAAACAATAAGATAATTTCGAGCAAATAGACGCCACAATATCCCGTTGCTGGGCTATTGAGATCTGCGCCGAAATAATTTCTTGAGGCCATGCCAGCCAATATATCCCGAAATATTCCCCCAACACCTACTGCAATACCTGCAGCAGTCGCTTGAACAGCCCCCCAGGCGCCTAATGCCAAACCACTTTGATTTTCTGGGGCATATCTCATGGTGGCAGTTAAGGTTCCATGGCTAAATAGACCATTACCAAATCCAATCATCACCACGCCTACAATAAAAATGAGTGTGCTGTTTAAGGGTGCTGCCAAGATAACTAATATAAATGCAGGAATACCAATTTTGGCGCCATTGCTGGCCATCTTAAAGGGGTCGTAACCAGCGCTCAATACTTTGGAGGCAATGCTAAAGCCAAACAGACAGCCAAGTGCCAAGGTGGCAGTTAATACAGTGGTAGCACTGACGCTCATGTTGAGTAATTCGCCACCATAGGGCTCTAGTAAAACGTCATTCATACTAAATGCCATCGTGCCAAAGCCTACGGCAATTAAACGTCGAATAGCTTGACCACCTTCTTTGAAGGTAGCCCAAGATTCTTTGAAATTTTGCTCTCTAGCTATTAGTGCTCTAGCGCGTGCTTCTTCGCGACTCTCCTGTTTCCAGAGTGCAATCGCATTCAAGACAATCGTTACTACAGCGCTACCTTGAATCACTTGTATTAAGCGTCCAGGACTGTACTCTTCTAGGAGCTGACCAAAAATGAGTGCGCTACTAATCATGCCAATTAATAGCATCACAAACATCAGGCCAACAATATTAGGTTGTGCTTTGGGCGGTGCAAGATCACAAGCCAATGCAAGACCTACGGTTTGAGTTGTATGGATACCGGCGCCAACAAATAAAAATGACAGTGCTGCAGCTGCTAAACCAATCCATGCCGGCGCTTGACTGGCGTTGCCTGCACCAGCTAGAACCAGTAAAGCAAAAGGCATGATGGCAAGACCACCAAATTGCACCATTGTTCCCATCCAGATATAAGGTACACGGCGCCAACCTAAGGCCGATTTATGGGTGTCTGAGCGAAAGCCAATCAAGGCTCTAATGGGAGCAAAAATAATAGGCAGGGCAACCATAATTGATACTAGCGATGCTGGAACATGTAGCTCGACAATCATCACTCTATTAAGAGTGCCCACTAAAAGTACGAGGGCCATACCAACTGATACTTGAAATAAAGAAAGTCTGAGCAATCTACCGAGTGGAAGTTCAGCAGAAGCAGCATCTGCGAATGGCAAAAAACGAGGGCCTAAATTAGCCCAGGTACTGATTAATTTTTGACTAAAACGATTCATGTAATTAAGTTTAGCTGACAGATGCGTAAACCAAAAAACATAAGACCTAGATGTTTAGATCTAGGTCTTATGAGGGGAGGATAAAACTTATTTTTTTGCTGCGGGTGCTACAGGTGCCGTTGAAGCGGCGCCAGATTTTGTAGATTGACCGCCCTCTAAAAAGCCCTTCACCCAAGTTGTGTTAGTCAATAATGCTAAATGAACTGAAAAAGAACCCACTGCTACTGCACCCAAAAACAATGGGATACCAACAGTTGGTCGCACTACAGTCCACATTTTTCCGTAGATCATCTTAAGCTCCTTAAATTACTTCAACCAAGGTGAATAGATATAAGCAAGCAAGTGGGCGAGTGCTGCAATCATCCCAAAAAATTGCGTGCCTTGAATGAGGTTGCGGTGTAACTCTTCCGCTTCCTCAACACTCAAACCTGTAAGAGTGTTAGTTGTCATAGCTGTTTTCCTCTCAGATCCAACTTCGTCGTGCTCACCCACACGAGGGTACTGTAATAAACCTCTTTGCCACGTGGTCAATTTAGTACAAATGTGTAAAAAAATCTATACAGTTTTATTAGTAATTTCCCCTACAGGTCAATCTATTGCAGTGCAAAATGAACTTGTCCGCAACAGTTCATTTTTGATGTATTTTGGGCAATTTGGGATATAGAATTAAACCGTCCAATATCCTTTTTGGAGCGTCAAATGAGTCAGCCTACTCAGCGTTTTAGTGCCTTAAAAGCAGTATTCGAGATTGCTTGTGCCGCAGTTGGGTTTGCAATGGGCCTTTTATTTGCTAAGCAGTTGGATTTGGGTATTGTCCCCGGGGTTTTTATGGGGCTCATGGGGGCGATATTTACATTCATACTTGCCCAAGGCCTTACGAGCTTCATTTTTCGTATACTGAGACGAGATTAACCTGGGGCTCAGCCCCTTAAGTAATAAGGATAGGTAATGAATAAGCAAGCTGAATCGAATCTAGTAGATGCGAAATTGAAAAGAACCATGCTTTGGCTAAAATTTGCCATTGTTGTATTTCCTATAGCCTTAGTTGGCCAGACCTGGATTCTCTATAAAGATTATTCATTCACTAATCTAGTTTTTGTGCTGATTACGGCTTTTGCTTTGTATTCCACCATCAATTCATACAAAAAATTTAAGGCCTACGAGGCTGCCGCTAAGAACCAGCAGTAGTGGTATATGTGGGTTTTCCCTAGTTGGTAAGACTTAAATAGGTGTCAATCTTGATTGACATATTGCCAATCTAGAGGAAAAATTAATTCCATGATTTTTCTGGACCACCTAAAGCTATTTTTAAATAGCCTCTAGCATGCAAATACTGAATCTTGGTGTGAACCATCACACGGCTCCAATTGATATTCGAGAGAGTGTTGCAATTGCTCCAGAGAATTTGCAAGATTCCTTATTGGATCTTCGCAATTACTTGAGGGGAAATCATTCAGACTTAATGCCAGAGGTCGCTATTTTATCTACCTGCAATCGCATGGAGATTTATTGCGCCGCTAATGATGCTACGTATCCAGAGCATTATTTAGAAGAGCGCACTTTTGATTGGCTGACATCGCAAAAGCGTTTGCAGGGCGATACATTAAAGCCCTATATCTATTCTGCAAAAGAGACTGATGCTGTCAAGCATGTATTTAGGGTCAGTTGTGGAATGGACTCCATGGTTTTGGGGGAGACTCAAATACTTGGTCAAATGAAGAAGGCCGTGGAATTTGCTGACCAAGCAGGCACACTAGGGTCGTACTTAAAACCTTTATTCCATAAGACGTTTTCAGTTGCCAAAGCAGTTCGATCAACAACGGATATTGGTACACATTCTGTTTCAATGGCTAGCGCCTCTGTTCGCTTAGCCGAACGAATCTTTGGCGATCTAAAGAACTCAAAAATTTTATTTATTGGTGCAGGCGAGATGATTCAACTATGCGCGTCTCACTTTGCTGGTAAGAGACCAAAAGAGATTGCAATCAGTAACCGTTCGGTTGATCGTGGTGATGAGATGGCAAGGGTTTTTGCTGCAAAAGGTTTACAAACAGATTCCTTTCCATTGCAATCTTTACCAACTCGCCTACATGATTTTGATGTGATTGTTTCCTGCACAGCAAGTACATTACCCATCATTGGTATGGGGATGATTAAAACAGCCTTGAAGGCCAGAAATAGTAGACCGATTGTGTTAATTGATTTAGCAGTGCCACGTGATATCGAGCCAGAGATTCGTTCCCTAAAGGATGCTTACCTTTATTCAGTCGATGACTTAGGCGGAGTTGTTAATGAAGGCCGTAATATCCGCGAGCTTTCTATGGCAGATGCTGAAATTCTGATCGATAAGGGCGTTAGTGAATTTTTTCAGACACTCCAAAAAAGAACACTAGTACCGATCATTCAATCTTTACAGACTACTGCAGAGCGGCTTAAAGCAATTGAATTAGAAAAAGCAGTGCGTCGCATTAAGAGGGGCGAAGATCCGGTTGAGGTCTTATCTATTATGGCTCAGGCCCTAGCCAATAAATTTATGCATGCACCAATTAATGCATTACAAAATTCACCCAATAATGAGATTGATGACTTTAAGCGAATTCTCTCAAGCATCTACTCTCCAAAATAATTACGCTATTAAATATGCTTAAGGCAACTAACGTACTTCATACAATTAATTCTTCGCAAGAATTAAAGCAGCTCGAGCAGTCTCAGTTGCCACTATTGGCAGATGAATTACGTGAATTCATCCTTCAGTCTGTTGCTAGTACTGGTGGGCATTTATCCTCTAATCTAGGAACAGTAGAGTTAGCAATTGCCCTGCATTATGTTTTTGATACTCCTGAAGATCGCATTGTTTGGGATGTAGGGCATCAAAGTTATGCCCATAAAATTTTGACTGGGCGCAGAGAGATGATGCCGAGTTTGCGTCAGTTTGGAGGCTTATCTGGCTTTCCGAAGCGCTCAGAAAGTCAATATGATGCTTTTGGTACGGCACATTCTTCTACTAGTATTTCAGCAGCTCTGGGAATGGCGGTTGCCAGTAAAGTCAAGGGCGAAAAACGCAATGTTGTAGCAGTGATTGGGGATGGCTCAATGAGTGCGGGCATGGCCTACGAAGGTTTAAATAATGCCGGCGTTGATAAATCAATTCCATTAATCGTCATTTTGAACGATAACGAAATGTCGATTTCCCCAGCTGTTGGAGCTCTTAATCGATATTTAGCAAAACTCATTAGCGGCTCACTTTATGGCGCTACTAAAAAAGGGCTGGATAAGATGCTTTCTTATACCCCTCCTTTAAGAGAGTTTGCAAAAAGACTTGAAGGTCATGCTAAAGGGATGATTGGACCAGCTACCATTTTCGAGGAGTTTGGTTTTGACTACTATGGCCCAATCGATGGCCATAATCTTGCTGATCTGATTGTCACACTGAATAATTTGAAAAAAATTGCCCAGACTGATGGCCCACAATTCTTGCATATCGTTACCAAAAAAGGTAAGGGATACGAGAGGGCAGAGTTAAATCCAATTTCGTATCATGGCCCTGGAAAATTTAATCCAAGTGAAGGTCTTAAACCTTCTGCGCCAGGTAAAAAAACCTATACCGAAGTCTTTGGAGAGTGGCTTTGTGATATGGCCAAACAAGACGAACGTCTTATTGGCATCACGCCAGCAATGCGCGAGGGTTCGGGACTGGTTCAGTTTGAGAAGCAATTTCCCGATCGTTACTTTGATGTTGGAATTGCAGAACAGCATGCGGTTACTTTTGCAGCTGGCATTGCCTGTGAGGACCTAAAGCCAGTAGTAGCAATCTACTCTACCTTTTTACAAAGAGGCTACGATCAACTCATACACGATGTCACTTTGCAGAATTTACCGATTGTCTTTGCTATAGACCGAGCCGGTATGGTTGGTGCTGATGGACCAACCCATGCTGGAGTATTTGATATTGCTTTTCTAAGATGTTTACCTAATTTAGTCTTAATGACTCCATCAAATCAAGCAGATTGTAGGGATATGCTAACTACTGCCTTTAGTTTGAATAGCCCATCAGTAGTCCGCTATCCACGTGGTTCTGGAGAGGGTCCAGAGGCATCTCAGAAACTCGAGACCATTCCGATTGGAAAAGGGGACGTTATTCGTAAGATAAAAAGTGCAGAGGCCGTTGAACAAAAGATCGCTTTTGTTTGCTTCGGCCCATTACTTTACAGTGCACTGAAAGCGGCAGAGGAGCTAGATGCCACTGTTGCTGATATGCGTTTTGTGAAGCCATTGGACGAAGCCTTGCTATTAGAGCTTGCACAAAATCATGATGCTCTAGTCTTTATTGAAGATAGCGCAATTCAGGGAGGGGCAGGTAGCGCCTGTTTAGAAGTGCTATCAAGACATCGTATTCAGATACCGACTCTACAAATTGGCTTGCCTGATGAGTACGTCGAGCATGGCGACGTCAACCTGCTCTTAGATTTTTATGGGCTCTCTCCGAAGAAAATTCTTAGCAAAGTACAAGAGCATTTTTCAATATCACACTCTAATTAACTTACTATTATGTTTAACGAAGAAAATACACACCTCAACGGCTTATCAAAACAGAAAAAATGGGAATACGTTGGTAAGCCCGTTCTCATTATATTTGGTAGCCTGAACCTTTCTATTCTGATCTTTTTCTTAATCAACTATTACGCTTAAGCAATCAAGCAAAGGCTTATTAAATTCTATGTTGAACAAGAGAATGGCAATGCCATTAGTCTGGGGTTTAACAGTGGCGATTTTGGGTGGCTTATCGACAGATTTGGGCCCATGGTACCAAGCCTTGAAGGAGCCTCTTTGGAAGCCTCCGGATATAGCGTTTGGTCCAATCTGGTCAACCATTTTTATCTTGTCCGGAATTGCTTGGGTCGGTGCAAAATACTGCACCTCAGATATCTTAATCCTCGGTCGTTTAAATATTCTATTTTGGCTAAATGGTTTCCTGAATGCGCTCTGGAGCGTTTTGTATTTTCGCTTGCAAAGACCAGACTGGGCTTTATATGAAGCAGTATTTTTATGGCTTTCGGTGCTTGCCATATTACTGACGATCAGAAAAGTGGCTCCTAAATATAGCCTTTATATGCTGCCCTATTTGATATGGGTCAGCATTGCTATTGTTTTAAATTCGGAAACGGTTCGACTCAATGGCCCCTTTACCTAAAAACTCAGTATCTTTTGAGATTTAAAAAATAGGTGCAGGAATACAGGCAATATCTATTAAGATGAATTCATGACTAAAGAGCATCGAATTGTGATTGTGGGCGGGGGTGCTGGCGGCTTAGAGCTGGCTACTAAACTCGGAGATCGGTTTGGCTCCAAAAAAGGCGCCGCTAAAAAAGTATCGGTTATCTTGGTGGATAAGAACCGCACCCATCTATGGAAACCCAAATTACATGAGGTTGCTGCAGGTTCAATGGATCTTGCCGATCAGGAGCTCGATTACATAGCACAAGCTCACTGGCATCATTTTAGCTTTCGCCTAGGGGAGCTTGCAGATATAGACCGGGTAAATCGTCAAATTCAGGTAGCCCCTTTTTATGATGACTCAGGTGAATTAGTTACTCCGCAGCAAACTATTCA
>CANISN010000048.1 GCA_947470165.1 Burkholderiaceae bacterium
TGAGCATCTTAAATAAGGGGTTTGGATTACTTCCGCTGACTGAGCTCTTGGCGAACATAGGGAATTTTACGTCATAGGTATTTTTGCAGAAGTCAGCAATTTCTTTATTGCTGCCAGGCTCTTGTTTTCCAAAATCATTTGATGGGAAGCCCAGTACAACCAAGCCACGATCTTTATACTTGGCATATAGTTTTTCTAGACCCTCATACTGGCTAGTGAATCCACAAAAACTCGCAGTATTGACAACCAAGATCACCTTGCCTTGGTATTGGCACAGATTTTGTGGTGCCTCATCCTGTAATCTTGGAAAGGTATGGGACAGAAGGGTGCTGCAGGCGGGGCTCACGGGAGGGGCTGCCTCTACAAATTGCATCGCTGGAGCTAGCAAAAGCAGCACCAATAAGTGCCTTGCCATATTTTGAATCATCTAAAGCCTTTTACTTAAGCGGGGATATCTAAGTCTAAGACATTCTGGCAAATATCGTTGGACTTAACTCAATGCCATTAATATGGCGTTATGACCCCATTATCTTTACCTTCGTTTGAGTCCAAAGTGTGCCCCTTAAAAGACTTGGATGCCCGTATTGCAGGGCTTCCAAGGCCGCTGGTGTTCACTAATGGCGTCTTCGATATTTTGCATCGTGGGCACGCAAGCTATTTAGCTCAAGCTCGAGAGTTGGGGGCTAGTCTTGTGGTCGGGGTCAACTCTGATGCCTCGGTCAAGATGCTGGGAAAAGGAGATGACCGTCCTATTAATGCGGAGGCTGACCGCCAAGCTTTATTGGCCGCCCTTGCAAGCGTGGATTTGGTAATCCTTTTTACTGATCAGACCCCAGTAAACTTGATTGCCAGCATTCGTCCAGATATTTATGTCAAGGGCGGAGATTATGAAATTGATTCCTTGGAAGAAACTCGCTTGGTGAAAACTTGGGATGGCAAAGCGATCGCAATCCCGTTTTTATATAAGCGCTCTACAACGACGCTTTTAGGGAAGATTCGTGCTAACTAAAGAGCGGGTAGCTCAAATTAAAGCAGGTGAGTTGCCTAGATGTTTTGTAAGAGCCAAGCCCAAAGGCCGCGTAGCACCAGACCATCAATAGGCTCAAGCGGAAGGGTTGCCAGCTCAGGAAATTGTTTTATTTCATTTGCCAAAATTTTGGCGTTACCACCATCAAGCCAAATTCGCTCAACTGGATGATTCATTTCTTTTGCCAAAAAGACAGCACGTAGTATTGCCCCTATTTGAGCAGCATCACAGCCACCAGTAATCGCGTCATTAGTATTGGTTCCAAAGCCAACTGAAGCCCCTGTGGTGATGGGGCGAATCGCTAATGGTAGTTGAGCCGTATTGTTCTCTAGACTCTCTTGCATTAGTTTGAGTCCTGGCAAAATCCAGCCACCATAATGTAGGCCGTTGCCACCGAGTAAATCAATTGTGGTGGCTGTACCCGTATTAATCACGAGTGTGTTGGTATTTGAGAGTGCCCTTGCGCCGATCAGGGCGGCCCAGCGATCTGCGCCCAATTTACTTGGGTCCTGATAGAGTGTGCGAATGCCCTTATAGGGACTGTTGCCAGAAAGCCGCTGCCATTCGAGATCCTGCCATTGGGGAAAAAGACTGCGCAGATGATCAATAGCAGCATCGCCCGCTACGCAGCAAAAGCCAATGGCATCAGGCTTGGGCATAGTTTTAGCAATGTAATCTGAGAGCTCGGCACGAAGCTCAGCAGATTGAAAGGATTTATTGCTAATAGATCCAGAGTAGGCCCACAATTTTTTGTTGCGGTCGGCAATATTTTGTGTGGATTCAACAGCGGCCCATTTAAGCCGAGTGTTACCAAGATCAAATACTAAATACAGACTCATGGTTGAACTCGCAAAGAAACATCGCCAGCATGAATGGCAACTAATTGGTCATGTTGATTGAGGATAAGTGCGCCAGTGTCATCTACTCCTTCAGAAATTCCAATAATAGACTCCTTACCAGCCCCGGATATACAGACTGATAAACCCTTGAAGGCATCCCACTTTGCCCAGGCATTTTTAAAATAGCCAAAGCCGTACTGATCGAATTCAGATAAATACTTTTCAAATGACTCGATCAGCTTTAGCCAAATAAATTCAGTATCCGGAATCATTGTTTTATGCGGTATCAGTTGATCCAAGCTTGCAACGCCGAAAGATGAGTGGCCTCCTAAACTTTGCTCAATTAGCGCTGCATTATGTAAGTTTAGGCCTAGTCCAATCACCATCCAGGTAGGTGAGCTTGAATTGGTTTGTCCACCTTCAATCAGGATGCCACCAAGTTTGGCATTGTTAATCAGAAGATCATTTGGCCACTTTAATCGCATACCCTGTTGATGGAGTGCGGCTTCACTAGTTCCTAAGGCTGCAGCAATGCCGGTAATGACAGCTAATCCAATCACTAGACTGAGTCCGCTCAAGTCGCTGGGTCGCTTATGGAAAGGGTAAGCTAAAGAAAAGCATAGGGTATCTTCAGGTTTGGATAGCCAAACTCTTCCAGCCCTACCCTTGCCGGCTGTCTGCTCATGGGCTATTCGAGCAATAGGGCCAATCAATTCCCCGGCGCGCCAACGGACCACTAAATCTTCATTGGTAGATTTAGTGGTAGCGACGCGTTCAAGGATGCAATTCGGGCTCATTCTCTTATTGTAGAAAGATCTGACCTAGCTGACCTAGAATAAGGGAATGCATCGCGAAGATCAGCGCCCCCGCAAGTTTATTTGGCCTCTCCAGGCCATGCCATTGGCTAGAGTCACTAGCTTGAGTTATGCAGTTTTAATTATTTATGTCAGTCTCAACCCTTTTGATTTCAACTTCCAGAATGGCATTACCGTTTGGGCGTGGTTAGATGCCCCTTTGCCACGCTTTATTACTCTCTTTGATGTCTCGGTCAACATCTTGGCGTATATACCCTTAGGATTTTTGCTGGTTTTTGCCTGCTATCCTCGTTGGCGTAATTTTGTTGCCCTGGGTATCGCTTTGAGTTTCAGTGCCGTATTGGCATTTAGCGTGGAATCACTGCAAACCTGGTTACCGACTCGGATACCAAGCCAGATGGATTGGTGGGCAAATATTTTAGGCGGCCTTTTGGGTGCTTTGTTAGCCATTCCTTTAGGTCCCCAGTGGCTTTCTGGCAGTGCAATTCGGCGCTGGTTTGATCAGTGGTTCGGCTTGAACTGGGCTGCATGTGCCTTAGTTCTACTCTTCCCTTGGGCTCAGATTTACCCCCAAAGCTCCTGGTTGGGTACCGGAGTGTGGGGACATGCAATTTTTGCCCCTGTCGACTGGGGAACGATGGTGATAAATCACGTTATTCAGGAGTCCATTATTACGGCAATATCTTGGCTGGGCACTGGGCTCTTGCTATCCCTAGGGATGCGAGCTAAAGCTCCCCAGTGGAAAATCTTAAATAGCCTACTTTGCTTTACTGTTTTAGTAAAGATTGCCTTTACGGCATTGCAATTCGGGGCTGAATTTAGTTTACTCTGGCTTACAGCTGGAGCAGCTTGGGGAATGGTATTGGGAAGTTTGCTACTGAGATGGGCACTCTATCTTCCTGGCACTAGCAAAGCTTGGCTTGCACTCGTTTGTTTGGTTAGTGCCACTATTGCAATTAATCTGTTGCCGGATAATCCTTACTTCATCCTTACCTTGCGGCACTGGCACCAAGGACGACTATTACACTTTAACGAATTAATGCAGTGGGTTTCAGTGGTATGGTTGCCATTAGCTTTATTTTGGGTGATTCGAAATAAATCTACCTTTAATTTAAAACCTTGATTGAGATTACATATGAGTTTTAAACACCATGTTTTTTTCTGTTTAAACCAGCGTAGTAATGGCGAAGATTGTTGTGATCGTCATAATGCATTTGCACTGTTTGAGTACGCTAAGAATCGAGTTAAAGAGCTTGGACTTAATGGCCCTGGAAAAATTCGTGTTAATAAGGCGGGATGTTTAGACCGTTGCGCTGATGGCCCGGTGATGGTGATTTATCCTGAAGGGATTTGGTATACCTTTATTGATGCTGAAGACGTTGAGGAAATCATTCAGTCTCACTTAATACAGGGACGTCCAGTAGGGCGTCTGCAGTTAGCTTAAAAAGATTTTAGAAAGCGCACTTCATGAATGGCCGTACAAAAATAATTCATATTGATGGTGTTGTAGGTCAGATTGAAATGTCAATCGACCTTCCCGATGAATTAAAAAATAATCCCGATTTTTTGGTAAGAGGTCTGGCATTAGTTGCGCATCCACATCCCCTGATGGGAGGAACAATGGATAACAAGGTTGCGCAAACGATGGCGCGTGCCTTTAATCAATTAGGTTACGTTAGCGTGCGGCCAAATTTTCGAGGGGTGGGTGCTACTGAGGGTGCGCATGATGATGGCGAAGGTGAGATGGAAGACTTGCTGCATGTCACCGATTGGATGCGCACCCCTTCAAGCTGGAACCAATTTGAGGCGACTTCACAAAAAGCGTGGATTCAGACAACGAACGCCCTGCCTTTAGTTGTTTCTGGTTTTTCATTTGGAAGTTTTGTTGGCACTCATTTAGTACAACGATTGGCAGATTTGGGTCGTCCAGCTGAGAGATTGGTAATGGTCGGTAGCGCAGCAGGCAAGTGGGTCTTAGCGCCTGTGCCTATTGATACGATCTTGATTCATGGCGAGGTAGATGAAACCATTCCCCTAATTAATGTTTTAGATTGGGCGCGACCTCAAGAGTTAACAGTTCAAGTCGTGCCAGGGGCGGATCATTTTTTCCATCGACGTTTACATTGCATTCGGAATATTATCGTCGGTGCTTGGTTGGGTATGCCTGATTACCATAAGCAATAAAGTAAAAATAAAGAAAAAGAGATAAAAGTTGACGACTGAAGAAAAAAAATCCCTGATCGAATACCCTTCTGAATTTCCAATTAAGGTGATGGGAAAAGCTAATCCAGAATACCTCCCTGCAATTTTGCATATCGCTCGTCAATTCGATCCGACACTAGATGAGAGCAAGGTTGAGAAACGACCATCAAAGGATGGAAATTATTTAGGGATTACTTTGCCTATCACCGCGACTAGCCGAGAGCAGTTAGATGAGTTGTATCGCACCCTATCTACACATCCCTTGGTTAGCGTAGTTCTCTAAGTTGTCCCCATGACTTTTTTAGTAAAGCATCTGGGGGTAGCTGATTACGAATCGACCCATCAAGCGATGCGAGATTTTACGCAGCAGCGTGATGGCGATACCCCAGATGAAATTTGGATCCTTGAGCATCCACCGGTATTTACTTTAGGTTTGGCGGGTGACCCAGGTAATTTGCATTCTCCCAGCAATCAAATTCCCTTGGTTCAGGTGGACCGTGGAGGTGAGATCACCTATCACGGGCCCGGTCAAATCGTAGTTTATCTACTGCTCGATTTAAGGCGTTTGGGAATTTTTGTAAAAGAGCTCGTATCTCGAATTGAACTAGCCTTGATCGATACACTTGCAGATTTTGGTATTCCAGCAGAAAGGCATTCTGGCGCCCCTGGTATTTATGTGGCCCATGACGGTGCTACTCTAGTCGAATATCAGGGCGCAAAAATTGCTGCCTTAGGCCTTAAGGTCTCTAAAGGTTGCTCTTATCATGGTCTTGCCTTGAATGTATCCACTGATTTAAAGGCTTTTGCCCGTATTCACCCATGTGGCTATGAGGGCTTAAGGACGGTAGATATGCAAACCCTTGGGATCAAGGACAATATAGACATTATTAGCCAAACCCTTTTAGGGCATTTGCAAAAGCAATTGATTTCATCATGACCACCACTAAGCCTAATATCGATCCAATTATTGATGCCAATTCCAATAGTCGGCAGAATCTGAATTACGATGCTTCGCGTAAGCAGAAATCGAGTGAGAAGACTGCGCGTATTCCGATCAAGATCATTCCTTTGGAGCAAGTGCTCAAGAAGCCAGATTGGATTCGTGTAAGAGCTGCCTCTGGAAATTCTCGCTTTTCTGAGATTAAAAAGATTCTCCGTGAAAATGAACTAGTTACTGTTTGTGAAGAAGCAAGTTGTCCTAATATTGGCGAATGTTTCGGTAAGGGTACTGCCACCTTCATGATCATGGGTGATAAATGTACACGTCGCTGCCCTTTTTGTGATGTTGGTCATGGCAGACCAGATCCACTAGATACAAAAGAGCCTGGCAATTTAGCACGCACGATCGCCGCTCTTAAATTAAATTATGTGGTGATTACCAGTGTAGATCGTGATGATCTACGTGATGGCGGTGCTATGCATTTTGTGGATTGCATTTCTCAATCTAGAAGCCTATCTCCTAATACGCGCATTGAAGTATTGGTTCCAGACTTTCGGGGTCGCCTAGACAAAGCCTTAGACATTTTTTCTGAGCATGCGCCGCAAGGCTTGCCTGATGTCATGAACCACAATCTAGAAACTGTGCCCCGTTTGTATAAGCAAGCACGACCCGGTGCAGATTATGCCCACTCTCTCAAGTTATTGAAAGATTTTAAAGGGCGTTTCCCACATATTCCAACCAAGAGTGGTTTGATGGTTGGTTTAGGTGAGACTGATGAAGAGATTTTGGAGGTCATGCGAGATATGCGTGAGCACAACATCGATATGCTGACTATTGGTCAGTACTTAGCACCTTCAGGACACCACCTACCAGTGCAGCGTTATGTACATCCTGACATCTTTAAGAATTTCGAGAAAGAGGCCTATACCATGGGCTTCTCGCATGCTGCTGTGGGTGCCATGGTCAGATCTAGCTACCACGCAGATGAACAGGCTCATGGAGCGGGTATTGTCTAAAGTAGCGCTCAAAAAACTAGGAGTATTTCTAGGTTTTGTATTTCTACTTTCTGCCTGTAGTCCCAAGTTGGATTGGCGGACTGTGCAGTCTCCTCAAGAAGGCTATAGCGCTCAATTCCCTGGTAAGCCTGAAAAGATTGAGCGGCGCTTAGCATATCAAAATCAAGAGATACCTCAAACTTTAGAGGCAGTAAAAATTGATAATGATATTTATTCGGTGAGCACTATTCACTTGGGTAAAGATCAAGTGATGCTTGCGCCAAAATTATTAAAGCAACTGCAAGGCAATCTGCTAAGTAGAGCAGGTGTTAATGCAAATACAGTCATCAGTGCAGATGCTTTTTATCAATCAGCTAATCGGCAACGCGCAGCAACTAAAGATTATTTTCTAGAATTTAAATCTACTGGCGTAGTAGACCAGTCAATGCGCGTACGTTGGATCACAAGAATTACACCAGATAATGGTGCCTTTATTTATCAACTTTCGGTTTTGCATACTACGCCAGCACGGGTAGATGCAAAAAAGTTTTTCTCAGAAGAGGCGTATTCAAACTTCTTTGATGAGTTTCATCCTGAGTAATTTCGCACGAATAAATTCAAAAATTCTGATTAAGACTTTTCTAGCGTGGCGACTTTAGCTTCAAGAGCCTCCAGTTTTTCTCTGGTCTTGGCCAACACCTTAGATTGCAGTTCAAACTCTTCGCGTGTCACTAAGTCCATCTTCTGAAATCCTTGATTCATCATGGCGCGCACATTCTTTTCAATTTCTTGCGCAGGTGAATTGCGTATGGCATCACCAACCTTATTTTGCATATCGCTAGCAATACGTTGAATTTGTTCAAGGATTTCGCCTGGTTTTTGCATGATGCTGGCCGCCATTCTGTTGAAAGTTGCTTAAAAGACACAGTAAACATTTTAAGTTGTATAGCCAAAAACCTGCAGAAACAGGCGAAAATTGAGAAATTACACCAAAATGTACTGAAATGGTGCATACCTAAGCACTAATAAAGGGAGTTTGCCTTATTTAGGGGAATTGTGACAAATATCTGAATGCCCCGTGATTCATGATCAATCCATGCAATAAAGCATTTATCCTTTTTTCATAATTACTAAGGAGTTTTATATGAAAACGATTCAAAAGACAGCTATAGCTTTAGCAGCATCTGGCCTATTCGCAACAGCAGCATTTGCACAAACAGCACCTGCAGCTCCAGAAGTAAGTCCAATTACAGCGAACGTGACAGTGACTAATGACTATCGTTACCGCGGTATGACTCAGTCAAATTATAAGCCTGCCATTCAGGGTGGCTTTGATTACGCTCATGAAAGTGGTTTCTACCTAGGCAACTGGAATAGCTCTATTAGCTGGATTAGTGATGGCAATGGAACTGGTACCAATACTTATGGCAGTACAGTTTCTGCACCAGTTGAAATGGATTTTTACGCAGGTTTTAAGAAAGAATTGATTGGAGCAGGCTTTGCTTCTGATATTGGAATTTTGCAGTACTACTATCCAACTTCTGGATTAAAGACGAAACAACAAATCCTTTCAAACTGTAGTGGCGCAGATAGAAATGGTTGCGGCACTGTTCCAAATACAACCGAGGCTTATATTGCACAAAACTTTACTTTTGGCTCCATTAGCGGCTTTGCAAAAGTTTCTTATGCCCTTTCAGATCTTTTCGGAATTTATAACAGCAAAGGCTCTTACTATCCTGACTTAACGGCCAACTATGACACTGGTGTATTTGGTTTGACAATTAATGGTCATGTGGGCTACCAAAAAGTAACTAATACACAAACTGTTAGTGGTCGTCAGTTCAACTTTAGCTATGCCGATTGGAAGCTAGGAGTAACTAAAGATTTTGGCGGCGGTCTATCTGGTTCTTTGGCTTATGTCGGCACCAGTCAACCCAAAGCTAACGGAAATTATCTTTGGTATAGCCCAGATAATGCAACAACAAAATCGATGGGTAAAGCTGGTGGATTAGTTGCACTTACCAAAACTTTCTAATTCTTTCCTCTGAACGGAGAAACATATGAAATTAATTACTGCAATCATCAAGCCCTTCAAGCTTGACGAAGTGCGCGAAGCTCTCTCGGAAGTGGGAGTTTCAGGCATTACCGTCACTGAAGTTAAAGGCTTTGGCCGTCAAAAGGGTCACACTGAGCTGTATCGTGGTGCTGAGTATGTAGTGGATTTTTTACCTAAGGTAAAAATTGAAGCTGCTGTTGAAGATGGCATCTTAGAGCGTGCAATTGAAGCAATTGAAAAATCTGCACGTACAGGCA
>CANISN010000049.1 GCA_947470165.1 Burkholderiaceae bacterium
CTCAAAGAAAAGGTGCAGGCTTAAAAGATAGTCGCAGACCTTGAGAACGCCGCTAGCAAAAATCCCAATCCGTTGATTGGGATTTTTTATTCTCTCTTGCGACTGATTTTTACTACCGATGCATTACGCCTGAGAATGGTAATGCTGTAAACGCTCGATTTCTTCTTTGGACCCTAGCATGACAGAGACACGCTCATGGAGCTCAGTAGGAACCATATCCATAATCAATTGATCGCCATTGGTGGATGCGCCACCAGCCTGCTCCACCAAGAAGCTCATTGGATTAGCCTCATACATCAGACGCAACTTACCCGGCTTGTGGGGCTCACGCTGATCCCATGGATACATAAAGATGCCACCGCGAGAAAGTACGCGGTGCACATCGGCCACCATTGAAGCAATCCAACGCATATTGAAATCTTTGTCGCGCTCACCACTCACGCCAGCCAGGCACTCATCTACGTAGCGACGAACAGGCTCAGCCCAATGACGCATATTAGACATATTGATAGCAAACTCTTTAGTGGAATGCGCTATCTCAACGGCATGCTTGATTAAGACAAATTCACCTGTGACTTTATTCAAAGTGAACATCACTACACCATCCCCCAAGGTTAATGCCATAGTCGTTTGCGGACCATACACAACATAACCTGCGGCCACTTGGTGGCGCCCTGATAATAAGAAATCAGCTGTTTGCAATGGTGCTGCAGGGTCTTGTTTCTTGAGTACAGAAAAAATAGTACCGATAGACACATTTACATCAATATTGGATGAGCCATCCAATGGATCAAATAAAAGTAAGTAATCGCCTATACCCTGCACTGAGAGCGGAAGCTCCATTTCTTCAGAAGCAAGACCGGCTAAAGATTTGCACCCCTGAACGCCATCAATCAATAAGTCATTGGCAATCACATCGAGCTTTTGCTGAACTTCGCCCTGAACATTACCAGTACCAGCAGAGCCCAATAAACCTATCAAAGCACCCTGTGCCACTTCGTGACTCAAAGTTGAACAGGTATGAGCGACCGCCAACAGCAACTCCTGAAGACCGGCGGGAACAGCGCCCCCCTTCACCTTGGTGGCTTCTAAATATTGCTTGAAATTGGTATTGAAATTGCTTGAAGCAGTCAAAAGGGGTTTCTCCGTAGATGCCGTATAAACGGCATATTTCACATAAAGTCTATTTTGCCTTGTTCAGCCACCATTTTCTCAAACATGGACTTTAGATGCCATATTCAAAGGAAATTTAATACCTGTTAATCAGTAATTTATCTGGATTGATGATAATTTTGATGTTAAAATGCATCATTATTGATGAGGAATAAATATGAGAACAACCGTAACAATCGATGACGAGCTTTATCAGCGTGGGCTAGAGCTTGCAGACCCCGGAATGGACAAAGCCGATCTTTTTCGAGAAGCAATGAGCGTATTTATCAGAGTTCAGATTGGAAAACGGTTAGCGGCATTAGGCGGGAAGGCGCCTGAAATGAAAAGTATTCCTCGTCGAAAGCTAAGAGAGGGTCAATAATTATGACGATGGTTCTGGTTGACACTTCAGTATGGGTATCCCACTTCAGAAAGGACAACCTTTCACTTCGATCTCTTTTAATTAATGATCAAATCTTATGTCATCCTCTGGTTCTTTTGGAGCTAGCATGCGGATCTCCTCCAGCTCCGAGACTAAAAACTTTAAGTCAATTAAAAGGTTTGCGTCAAGCAACGTTAGCAACAACAGCAGAGGCGATAGATTTCGTAGAAAAAAATAAGTTTTATGAGTTGGGATGCGGAGCAGTTGACATTTCAATCCTTGCCTCAACGCTACTATCGAAAAATGCTGTTCTTTGGACATTCGATAAAAATTTAGAGGCTCTAGCTACCCAGCTTGATATTGCTTTCAAAGAGAATCTTCACTGAAATATAAAACTAGCAAATCAAGCAGACTAAACTCAAGTCCCTAAAGCCTTCGAAACCACCTCTTTCACATCAGCAGAGAGGGATTCGCATGCAGCAACCTGTTTTAGAGCTGCGAGCATTTGATCTTGATAAGGTTTTGCAAACTGACGCCAACGATCTAGACCCCTTGCCAAACGGGCAGCCACTTGTGGATTAATGGGATCCAGCGCTAGAACTGACTCAGCCCAAAAAGCATAACCACTGCCATCCATTTGATGAAAACTTGCTGGGTTATTCATACAAAAGGCATGAATCACGCTACGAACACGGTTGGGGTTATTCATCTTGAAGGCCTCATGCTCACGTAAACGCTTCACATCACTTAAGGTAGGTTCAGCGTTGGCAACCGGTGGGCGACTAGATTGCAAGGCAAACCACTTATCGATTACTAAAGCATCATCGGCAAACCGAGTATAGAAATCACCCAGGCAAGCTACTGCCGATTTAGATCCATGAATCACCATCCCAGCTAAAGCGGAATAGCGGTCCGTCATATTGTTGGCATTCTGATATTGATTAACTGCCATTGGCGCCCAGATGAGCGGATCAGCCTCGAGCAACATACTGAGTGCCAAATTCTTCAAAGCGCGTTTACCGGCACTAGCCGCATCGGGATTAAAAGGCCCTTGGGTTTGCATCTGTTGATAGAGGGCCGCCCACTCGATGCGTAACTCCGTTGCAATGGCATGACGGAATGCGCGACGTGCAGAATAAATCGTTTGGGGATCTACGCTAGCGCACTGCTCATATAGATAGGTCTCTGCTGGCAAGGTTAGCGCCAAATCTTTAAACGCTGGATCTAGGTCGGAATCAGTCAATAGATTGCGATAGGCTGTAATCAATGCCGTATCAGGCAAGCGATTTCCTAAAATCATTTGCATTGCTAGCTTTTGACCAGCTTCCCAGCGATTAAATGCATCATCATCGCTAGAGAACATGGCCAATAAGTCAGCCTCACTTTGATCAAAATCTAAATTAATCGGGGCTGAGAAATTACGATTAATCGAGAGCACAGGACGGCTTGTCACACTACCAAAGGTCCAGGTTTGCTGAGCTTGAGTTAACTCTAATAAGGTCTCAACCTGATCATCTGCAGCAGTTAACAGGCGCATCTTCAGTGGAATATGAAAAGGCTTGCTATCTTTGCGTGCCGCATTGACTGCATGACTTTGGCTTAAGTTAAGTTGATATTGCTTTGTATCTGCGTCATACGATTCTTCAACTCTGACTTTTGGTGTGCCCGCTTGGCTATACCAGTTTCTGAACTGTGAAAGGTCGCGACCATTCGCATCAGCCATAGCAGCTAAGAAATCATCGCAGGTCACCGCTTGACCATCGTGACGTTTAAAGTAAAGATCCATGCCTTTGCGAAAACCTGCAACACCTAATAGGGTTTGATACATACGCACGACTTCAGCACCCTTCTCATACACTGTCACGGTATAGAAGTTATTAATCTCCTGATACTCGTCTGGACGAATTGGATGAGCCATCGGACCCGCATCCTCAGGAAACTGTAGTTGGCGCAAGAGGCGCACATCTTCAATACGCTTTACCGCTCTACCGGACTCGCTACCCATCTGATCGGCAGAGAATTCTTGATCGCGGAATACCGTTAAACCCTCTTTAAGCGAGAGCTGAAACCAATCTCGGCAAGTGACGCGATTACCCGTCCAGTTATGAAAATATTCGTGAGCAACAACACTTTCAATATTAGCAAAGTCTGTATCAGTAGCTGTCTCAGGTTGAGCAAGAACAAATTTGGTGTTGAAGATATTTAAACCTTTGTTCTCCATCGCGCCCATATTGAAATCACCGACCGCCACAATCATGAAGCGTTCCAGATCCAACTCTAGGCCATAGCGCTTCTCATCCCAATGAATCGAAGCAATTAAAGAATCCATGGCATGCTGAGTTTTTTTCAAATCATGTGGCTCAACCCAAATTTGCAATAATTTTTTTGCGCCACTAGCAGTAGTGATGGTTTCTTCAATACACTCCAGCTTTCCAGCAACCAAGGCAAACAAATAGGATGGCTTCGGAAAGGGGTCTTCCCAAACCGCACTATGCCAACCATTAGATAGTTTCTCGGTAGTAATCAGATTGCCATTGGATAGCAGTACTGGGTATTGAGCCTCGCGGGCGCGCAAGGTAACTCGATAACGGGCCATCACATCCGGCCTATCCAGGAAGTAAGTAATCTTTCTAAAACCTTCAGCCTCACACTGCGTAAAGAAGTTTCTATTAGAAACATATAAACCCATCAGAGAAGTATTTTTCTCCGGCACACAGATACAAATAATTTCAACAATGAAAGCTTGCTTACCTTCATTAGGCAAAGCATGAATAGTCAGTGACTCGGGACTTAACTCAAACTGGCGATGAGCTTCACCATTAATGCGTAAGCTCACAAACTCAAGATCATGGCCTTGCAATACCAGAGGCGTGTTCGCCTCATGACCAGCGCCAGGTAAAACCTCTAGTCGACTTTTAACAATTGTCCTAGCAGGATCTAGAGCAATATCAAGCTCAACCTGTGTAAGGGTGTAATTAGGAGCACGGTATTCGAGCCTGCGAAAGCTTTGCGGGATATCAGTTTTCATAAGGTAATTTTAAGCCCCGCAGATCACTTTTGCCTTAAGCCCAGATGAGGGTTGCGATGCCAATAGAAATGAAGGTTATAGCGGCAACAGCGTGCACCCACTTAATAGGCATACGTTTAGTAAATTTCTGCCCAATCCAAACTGCTGGGACATTAGCCAGCATCATCCCCAGAGTGGTGCCTGCTGTAACGGAGAGTACGTCAGAGTACTTTGCACCTAAGGCAATTGTGGCGATCTGGGTCTTATCACCCATTTCCGCCACGAAAAAGAGTCCAAGCGTCAGAAGGAATACCTGAAAGGCGCGATCAGCTACCTTAGAATCTTCGGCATCATCAATGTGATCGGGCACCAAAAGCCAAAGACCAATTCCCACAAAGCTCAAACCTAAAATCCACTTCAGTAAATCTGGGCTCATAAAAGACGTTAGCCAGTGGCCTAAAAACGCGGCACAGGCATGGTTGGCAATTGTAGCGATGAAAATACCGCCAATGATCGCTAGGGCCTGCTTTGGGTAACGCGCGGCCAACATGAGTGATAGTAATTGAGTCTTATCGCCCATCTCTGCCAAAGCCACTACACCAGTAGAAATTGCTAATGCAGAAAGGTCCATAAATTTAGTAGATTAATTCTCTTCAGGAGATTGAAAACTACTAAAATCATAGTGGATAAGTGCGACAAGTCACGACTTTATCTTGACAGCTAGCACCCCGCGAGATGCTAGCGTCATTCAGTCTACCTTAAGCTACTATCAGTTCATCAGTAGATACAAAATCAAGCGACTGCGCTTTAGCTACAGGCTCTGAGGTTAAATTACCTCGATGAACACTTAAACCATTACGCAAATGACGATCATGGGATAAAGCCATCATGACGCCTCGGTTTGCCAAGATCTCAATGAAAGGATAAGTGGCATTAGTTAGCGCAAAGGTTGAGGTACGAGCCACGGCACCTGGCATATTTGCTACACAATAATGCAGAACCCCATCAACGACAAAGGTAGGATCTGCATGTGTGGTTGGTTTAGAGGTTTCAAAACAACCACCTTGATCAATTGCCACATCAACCACTACCGCACCCGACTTCATTTTTCGAACCATCTCTCTGCTTACTAACTTTGGGGCTGCAGCACCGGGCAACAATACTGCACCAATCACCACATCTGCTTCACACACCTGCATCTCTACTAAAAGTGGGTCGGCATAAAAAGTGCTCACGCGATTGCCGTACAACATATCAATTTGCCTTAAGCAATCAATATTACGATCAAAGATGCAAACATCAGCACCCATACCAACTGCCATTTGTAGGGCATTGCGACCTACGACACCAGCACCCAATATCACTACCTTTGCCGGCGCCACTCCTGGCACACCCGCCATGAGTATTCCGAGTCCACCATGTGATTTCTCTAGATGCGTAGCAGCAGCTTGGATCGACATCCTGCCTGCGACTTCACTCATCGGCGCCAAGAGAGGTAAAGAGCCAGTGCATGAAGTCACCGTCTCATAAGCAATACATGTTGCTCCTGAAGCGATCAAGGCCTTTGTCTGCTGTGGATCTGGCGCCAAATGCAAGTAGGTGAAGAGAATTTGATCTTCACGCAACATAGCGCATTCTTGTGGTTGAGGCTCCTTCACTTTGACGACCATTTCTGCTTTAGCAAAAACTTCCGCAGCACTATTAATTAAAGTGGCACCAGCCAAGCGATAAGACTCATCGCTCAAGCCAATTTGCTCCCCTGCACCACGCTGCACTAAAACAGAGTGACCTTGCTTGCATAAACCCCTCACATTACCGGGGGTTAAGCCAACACGAAATTCATTGTTTTTTACTTCTTGAGGTACGCCAATAATCATTTATATCTCCTTATTTGAATTCACGACTCAATTTTGTTTTGCGATGCAAGCCAACGATGTAAAACATGATGAGATACACGCTCAATAAACACGGACCCAATATCAAAGCAATCTGTGCATCCTCATGAAAAGCCATCAACACCACTACCAAGGCAATAAATGCCAATGCAAACCACGAGGAATAGGGCCACCAAGGTGTGCGATATGCCAACTCAGCAACCTGAGCTTGAGTAAGTGAACGACGAAATTGAATTTGTGTGATCAAGATGGCAATCCAAACCATCAATCCAACGAAGGTTACTGCAGCCATGATGTATTGGAATGCCTTATCTGGAACAAAGTAGTTAAGTACCACTCCAGTCATACAAACCGCTACAGTAGCCATTACCGCCAGATATGGAACCCCATACTTAGACAACTTGGCGAATGGTGAGGGTGCATAGCCATTTACCGAAAGCGCATACAGGAGTCGACCGCCACTAAAGATGCCGGCATTACAAGATGACAAAGCTGCAGTAATCACTACGAAGTTAATGATGCCGGCAGCCTGACGTAAACCAATCCGTTCAAACATCACCACGAATGGGCTTCCCTGCTGTCCAACTTCGTTCCAAGGAAAGATCGCCAAGATAACGAAAATGGCACCCATATAAAAAATCAAGATGCGCCATGCCAATGAATCA
Organism: Burkholderiaceae bacterium; assembly: GCA_947470165.1. Classification (GTDB taxonomy): domain Bacteria; phylum Pseudomonadota; class Gammaproteobacteria; order Burkholderiales; family Burkholderiaceae; genus Polynucleobacter. The sequence goes on from CANISN010000049.1 coordinate 7,102, forward strand.
ATCGCCATCGGAATAGTTTTGCGCGGGTTCTCAGCCTCACCAGCAGATAAACCGATCATCTCAATACCAACATAGGCAAACAAAACCATCTGCAATGAGAGCAGCATGCCGCTAATGCCATTTGGGAAGAAACCTCCGTGCTGCCACAGGTTGCTAAGGCCAATTGGATTCCAGTCATTTGTAAAGCCAAAGAAAATAACGGAACCACCCAAAGCGATCATGGCGACAATAGCGACCACTTTGATTAAGGCAAACCAAAACTCAAATTCACCAAATACTTTGACAGCAATCAGATTGATTAAGCCCATCATCAGGATGGAAGATAGTGCCCAGACCCACTGGGGCGTTTCAGGAAACCAAATACCCATATAAATTCCGACTGCGGTCACTTCGGCTATTCCGACAACAATCCAATAGGTCCAATAACCCCAGCCCACCATATAACCTGCAAGTGGTCCAACATAGGTATTGGCATAAGCTGCAAATGAGCCCGCTACTGGCTCATGAACAGCCATCTCACCCAAAGTACGAAGCACAATGAAGGCAACGATGCCAGCGAGTAGATATCCGAGCAAAATTGAAGGTCCTGCGATTTGGATGGCGCTTGCCGAGCCTAGAAACAATCCAACGCCGATAGTAGATCCCAAAGCCATGAGGCGAATGTGCCGGACTTTGAGGTGGCGCTGTAAACCAGTTTGTTCAGTCTGCAAAAGAGACCTCCTTTCGATTTGTCGTTGGTAAATCACCAACGAGGCAAAGTCTAGGGAGGACTGCACTTCTACACTAGGGGATAAAAATGACTAAAGTGCTTAAACAAATAAATATGATGTACAAAAAAAGAACTGGCTTGATGGATACAGGCTCAAATAACTTTTCACAAAAGATGGATGACATCAGAATACGTAATTTCCTACAGGGATTCCCCTTAGGATTTATTGATGTTTTTTAAGAAATTGCCTGCTGAGCTGCAATGAGCTTGAGAACCTCGGCGGCGGCAGCTAAACCACAGGCTGCAGTCACCATGACCGAAGAGCCATAACCAGAGCAAGCAAGGCCTCCACTGGCAACGCCTGCACGAGGCTCATGGGAATAGATGGCACGAATACCAATTTTTTTCTTAAGATTTCTAGAAAAGCCATGGTCCTGTCTCAGGCCTTGACGTACCTTTGCTAGTAAAGCATCTTGCTCGGTTCGAGAAAGATCATCACAACGCACAGCAGTAGGATCAGATTTACCACCGGCTGCACCGCACATTACTAGAGCGCGCTCATATTTACTTGCCCAAACTGCTAGCGCAATTTTGGTCTGGACTGAATCCGTAGCATCTAAAACGATCGCATGTTTCGGAATCAATGTATCTAGATTTTCTGGCTCTAAAAATGCATCATGAGTAGTGAGCGTAACCTCAGGATTAATTTGTCGAATACGATCCGTCATAGCCTGCACTTTTGCCTTACCATATTCACCCTCGAGCGCATGCAGTTGACGATTGGTATTGCTCTCAGCAATATGATCAAAATCGATGAGCACAAGATGTCCAATTGCAGTGCGTGCCAAAGCTTCGGCAGCCCAAGAGCCCACTCCACCCAAGCCCGCAACGACGACAGTGGCATGACGAAAATGTTCACGCAACTCTGGACCGTATAGGCGGGCTACACCCCCGAAACGACGATCATCCAAACTATCTTCCATCTTGTCTTCTGCCATAGCTTCTCTTTATACTGAAAAAATGGACTCTATTGCTCAACTTCGCAAAAACTACACCTTCGGTCAGCTTTCAGAAACTGAGGTTCCACCCAATCCATTGGCCTTATTTCAGGTCTGGTTTGATCAGGCAATCAAAGCAGAGTGCCCAGAACCCAACTCCATGACTTTAGCTACTGCTGATAAAGCTGGAAATCCATCAGCTCGTATTGTCTTACTAAAAGGCGCTGACGAAAATGGCTTTAGCTTTTTCACTAACTATGAAAGCCAAAAAGGCAAAGATTTAGCAGTTCGTCCTCAGGCTGCC
>CANISN010000050.1 GCA_947470165.1 Burkholderiaceae bacterium
AACTTGGAGCGGGAAAGGAGGTTCGAACTCCCGACCTATACCTTGGCAAGGTATCGCTCTACCAGCTGAGCTATTCCCGCATAACAGGGCAGTAGTTTAACAAACAATTCAAGAGAGGGGATTATTTGAATATGATACTAAAACATGAAAGGGAGATGACTTACTGAAACCCTTGTATTGACTGGCTCTACAGTCTTTATTTAGCGTTATCTACCAATTGAGGGAAGGCCTTCTTCATATAATAAAACATTGACCATAGCGTCAAAAAGGATGCTATCCAGATCAACCATGTTCCGACTTGTGCACAATTAAGCCACCCAAATAAGGTGTCGTTTAATAATAAAAAAGGGATGGCAATCAGTTGAGCGCTTGTTTTTAACTTGCCAACCATGTGCACAGCAACGCTCTTACCAGCGCCTAAGAGAGCCATCCATTCTCTCAATGCTGAGATGGTAATTTCACGGCCAATAATGATTAAAGCAACCCAAACTTGGACGCGATCCATGTTCAGTAAAACTAATAATGCGGCAGCAACAATCAGCTTATCAGCGACCGGGTCTAAGAATTGTCCAAATGCAGATTCCTGTTTCATACGACGAGCCAAAAAGCCATCCAACCAATCGGTTACAGCAGCCAAGACAAAAATAATAGTGGCTACGAGATTCTTATCAAAAGAACTTAACCAGTCATTCGGCAGATAAAACACTACGACTACCAAAGGAATCGCGGCTACGCGCAACCAGGTCAGGGCAATAGGTAGATTAAAAGGCATAGCCCAAGCATAAACCAATGTATGTAGAGTGGGAAATCAATGAAGCTGCCGATAGATTTGCTCTGCCAATGCTGTGGAAATACCCTCAACGCTAGAAAGCTCTTCAATGGTGGCGTTCGCAACGCCACGTAACCCCCCAAAACGGGCCAGTAACTTTTGACGACGCTTAGCACCAATTCCCTCAATTTCTTCTAACTGAGAAACCGTTCTTGCTTTTGCCCGCTTAGCGCGCATACCAGTAATAGCAAAGCGATGCGCTTCATCACGAATCTGCGCAACCAATAATAGAGCGGCACTCTCGATGCCGAGTTCAAGTGGCTTCCGACCGTCTGCAAAGATCAAGATCTCTAGACCTACCTTACGCCCCTCTCCTTTCGCAACACCCACGATCAGACTGATATCCATACCAAATTCAGCTAGGACTTGTCTTGCCATCTCTACCTGACCTTTACCACCATCAACTAGAATTACCTGGGGTATCTTTTCAATGGGTAGCTCTTGAAAGTTTGCGTAACGCCGTTGTAAAACCTGGCGCATGGCTGCATAGTCATCACCGGGAGTAATGTCATTAATATTGAAACGGCGATATTCACTTGCTTGCATCGTATTTTTTGAATACACCACACAGGAAGCTTGAGTCGCCTCGCCGGAGGTGTGGCTAATATCAAAACACTCAATACGTAGTTGCTCAAGACTTTCTAATTCCAGAGCTAAGATATCGGCTAATGCTCGTGCTCTTGCTAGTTGACCGCCGGTCTCTACTAAGCGTTTTGCGATTGCGATCTTGGCATTGCCTTCCGCCATTGCCAACCAATGCCTTCTCTGCCCTTGAGGTTGATGAAGGAAGGTGATACGCTTACCAGCTTGGGCATTCAGTAAATCATGTAATCCTTCTGGGGGAGTTTCTGATGTGACCTCTTCAATAAGTTCCTCTGGTGCAGTAATGTCATCCACCAACTTGCGCAAAGGGTGATTGAGAATGAGCACTGGTGGAATTAAGTTGGTAGTCGCCTCACCATCACCTACCTTCTCTTCGAGATAGTGCTGAGTAATAAATGCTTCCAGAATTTCTGCGGGTGGCGGTATCTCTCCCGAACTTGAGCGTAAGCCTTTAGGAAAGTAGGCGCGATCACCCAAATGGCGGCCGCCACGAATCATGGCTAAATTTACGCAGACCACTCCTTCCATTTGAGCTACGGCAATAACATCTACGTCGCCCTCACCATCAGCAACGGTATCCATAGATTGCTGTTGCAAGACGCTAGAGAGATCAGCAATCCGATCCCTTAAGACAGCAGCCATTTCAAATTCCATAGCATCACTATAGGCATGCATTTTCTTTTCAAGCTCAGAGAGCACCCGACTATGATCACCCTCCAAGAAACGAGTTGCTTGGGCTACATCTTGACCATATTGATCTATGCTGAGTCGCCCTACGCAAGGTGCACTGCAACGATGAATCTGGTGAAGCAGGCATGGCCGGCTGCGGTTCTTAAAGACAGAGTCTTCGCAAGTTCTTAAGCGAAATACCTTTTGTAAAATCTGCACACTATTACGTACCGCCCAGGAATTAGGGAAGGGCCCAAAGTAATGATTGCGCTTGTCAATTTTTCCCCGATAAGATGCCAGCCTTGGAAACTGGTGGCCGGTCAACATCACATAGGGATAAGACTTATCATCCCGAAAGAGAATGTTGAATGGTGGAGCTAACTCCTTAATCAGATTGTTCTCTAAAATTAATGCTTCAGTTTCTGAGCGTGTTACTGTGGTTTCGTAGCGGGCTATTTTTCCCACCATCAGCTCTATCCGTGGTGAAAGCTGAGTTCGCTGAAAGTAACTAGATACCCGCTTCTTGAGGTTGCGCGCTTTACCGACATACAGAATATGTCCCGCCTCATCAAAGAAGCGATATACCCCCGGTAATCCGGGTAGCCGTTTAACATCCTGCTGAAGGGTTTCAAAAAGCGAATTGCTCATGCGTTGGGATATTTTCTGTCAAATCGTAGATAACTATGGTGATGCTGGTGTTTGCTGGCGTCTAGCACGAAGCTTAACAAGTCTTCACGGCCAAGAGGCGCGCATTTTCTGCGACGATCTGCAGACCCTTAATTTACTCGCTTCTGGGATTGATCCAAAAATCAAAGGGAGGATCGACCTTCAGCCCTGGGAAGCTAGCTTTAGTAATAGCCGCCACCCAGTGAGGGCGGCTGATGTCGTAATTGAAGCATTTGGGTGCGATCTCCCGGAGCGCTATCTTGCGGGCCTACTCATTGCATCAAAAAAACCGGTCATCATCAATTTAGAGTATTTAAGTGCTGAACCATGGATTACTGATTTTCATGGGAAGCCCTCTCCGCAAAGTCATGGCATTCCGAAATACTTTTTCTTTCCGGGATTCCAGGAGAATGCGGGCGGCATTTTGATTGACCCAATACCCAAAGAGCCATCGCTGACTCAGCAATTGATTCCCGAGAGTCTCAGGGCCAGTTGGGAGCTTTTGCGACCTGATACAAAACGCATCAGCATCTTTTGCTACCCAGGCGCCCCACTTATAAAATGGCTGGAGGATCTTGGCAAGCTTGGCGAGAACTTCGATATTGTTCTGACGCATGGCCAGTTTGAGCAGTTGCAATTTAGCATCGGTAACCCGACTCAAGCAATCTTTTTGCCGGATTCCATCCAACTCATCTCTATTCCTTTTGTTTCACAAGATGAATATGACTGGGTCCTCTCGCAATGCGACTTCAATATCGTGCGTGGCGAAGACTCATTTGTCAGAGCGCAGTTAGCAGGCCGACCTTTTATTTGGCATATCTATCCTCAAGAAGATCGAGCACACGAAATTAAGCTCGCCGCTTTTTTAGATCTTTATCTTGAAGACGCATCACAAGAGCTTAAACACGCTGTCATTGCTGCCATGACTTGGGCAATGCCCAATAACTGGTTTCAATCCATAGACAGCTGGAACGCCCATTCCAAGACTTGGCGCTCTGATTTGCTGAAAAAACAAGCGGATGGTGGCCTAGCTGCTCGTCTAATACGCTTTGTAGCCTGATCTTAGACGCAATCAGTCTACAGGCGGTTACAATCTTGTTTTTGATAAAACCCGCAGAAAATCAGCTCTGCACCCAGGAATAGCAAGATGAAAACAGCACAAGAACTTCGCGTTGGCAACGTAGTCATGATCGGCACTGATGCCATGGTCGTATTAAAAGCAGAATATAGCCGTTCTGGCCGCAACTCCTCTGTTGTGAAAATGAAATTTAAGAATTTGTTATCTGGCGCTCCCAACGAAGGTGTATTTAAGGCAGATGACAAGTTTGATGTGGTGATCTTAGATAAGAAAGATTGCACCTACTCTTACTTTGCAGATCCAATGTATGTCTTTATGGATACTGAGTACAACCAATATGAAGTTGAAGCTGAATTCATGGGTGATGCATTGCATTACCTTGAGGAAAGTATGCCATGTGAAGTCGTGTTCTACGAAGGCAAAGCACTCTCAGTAGCAATGCCAAATTCTTTGGTTCGTGAAATCATTTATACAGAGCCAGCAGTTAAAGGTGACACCAGCTCAGGCAAAGTATTAAAAACCGCAAAATTAGCTACTGGCTATGAATTGCAAGTGCCTTTGTTCTGCAACACGGGTGACAAGATCGAAATCGATACTCGCACAGGTGAATATCGTAGCCGCGCTAACTAATTAGATCGCTCGATACGCAAAAGCCCGGTACGCCGGGCTTTTTTATTGCCTAGGCAATGAGCTTTAACTGCTGGAGCAATCCTTTGGCATGCTGGTATTGCGCTTCGCCTTGTAATTCATCCCAGGCAGGGGCTGCGGCAGTTGGCATCAAGCGATTTAATCGAGTTGCGGATTCAGCTTGTTTTGCTTTGGAAACCTTTAACTGATTCAGTAATTGATCTGCTAGATCTGGTCGATTGCAAATCAATACAGCATCACATCCCGCATTAAGCGCCATATCAGCGCCCTTTACTACCGAGCCAGCAACACTAGCTCCCTCCATGGAAAGGTCATCACTAAAGATCACGCCCTCAAAGCCTAACTCTTGACGCAAGATGGAGTGCAACCAAATCTTAGAAAATCCTGCTGGATTTTTATCTACTTGGGGATAAATCACATGAGCCGGCATCACTGCGGTCAAACTCAAATCTAGCCACTCATAAGGCTTGGCATCCGTATTTAGAATTTGCTCCAAAGTACGCTCATCTACCGGAATTGCCACATGAGAATCTGCCTCCACCCAACCATGACCCGGAAAGTGCTTGCCGCAGTTCGCCATTCCCGCTAGACGTAGACCCTCATTTAAGCTCTTAGCCAATGCGAACGTAATCTGCGGATCATGACTGAAGGCGCGGTCACCAATCACACCACTACGACCAAAATCGAGATCCAGGACTGGGGTAAAGCTAAAGTCCACGCCGCAAGCACGCAACTCGGCAGCTAAAACGTATCCACAAGCAGTAGCAGCTGACATCGCAATAGCAGCAGATTCAGCGGCATGTTTTGATTGATGTGTTGATTTATTTTTAGCGCCCCAAAGCTCGCCAAGCTTGCGCATGGCAGGTAGATGAATAAAGCCATTAGTCTTGCAGCGTTGTACACGACCACCCTCATGATCAATCGAGATTAATACATCAGATCTGAGCTTTTTAATTTCTGAAGTCAGTTTAGTGAGCTGCTTACGATTGGTAAAGTTTCTACCAAACAAAATTACGCCACCAGTGAGGGGGTGCAAGATACGACGGCGATCTTCAGCATTTAACTCAAGACCTATAACATCTAAAGTAACTGGTCCCGGGTTCATAGTCGACTTACTCATGTATTCCTCGTGAATGAAATTATTTTGCTTGCTTCTGAACTACGATGACGTGGGCAATTGCCATATCTTGCTCGTCACTGACAGTGACTTGGGCTTCCCAGTTTTTTTCCTGCATAAATTTTGCAAGTGCACCCAAATACGAAGTAATAGGTTTGCCGCTAGGCTCATTTAGCGTTTGGAGGGAGCGCCAAGTCATCGGCATTCTCATGCCTAAGCCAATTGCTTTGGAGAAGGCTTCTTTTGCTGCAAATCTCGTGGCCAAGAAAGCAATACCTCGCTTGTGATTTCTGGCTAAACGCTGCCTGAAAACAATGAGTTCATCGGGCCCAAGAATCCTTTCAGCCAAGCGTCCTTGAGTACGATCATAAGCAGCCTGTAAGCGCTCAATCTGCAGAATGTCAGTACCAATGCCAATGATCATGATTAGTATTTATCAATTTTTACTTCTAAGATTTTTCTCTGCCTTGTATCATCAAGACCTTCATATCGATAATGGCTTTTTGCCAACCCTTAAATAAGGCTTCAGCAACAATCGCATGGCCAATATTGAGCTCAGAGAGCTCGGCAATGGCAGCAACTGGCATCACATTACCTTCATGCAATCCATGGCCCGCATTGACTCGTAAACCAATACTGACCCCAAACTGGGCGGCTTTTCTGATGCGCTCTAACTCGCGTATTTGGTGATCACCTGCAAGATCTGCATAGCGGCCAGTATGAAGTTCCACTACTGTAGCGCCAGCATCTTTAGCGGCCTGAATTTGCCTCTCCTCTGGGTCAATAAATAAAGATACCCTGATGCCCGCATTCTTTAACTGAGTAGTAGCTGCCTGTACCGCATCAAAGTGACCCACTACGTCTAAACCACCTTCAGTCGTCACCTCTTCACGCTTTTCAGGAACGAGGCACACATCGTGCGGCTTCACCTGACAAGCAATATTGATCATCTCGGGAGTCACGGCGCACTCTAGATTCATACGCGTCTGAATTAAAGGGCGTAAGGCTAATAGGTCGGCATCCTTAATATGGCGACGATCTTCCCGTAAGTGCAAAGTAATGAGATCAGCACCAGCCTCTTCTGCAAGGCGTGCAGCCTTCAAGGGGTCGGGATAAATAGTGCCACGCGCATTACGCAAGGTAGCCACGTGATCAATATTAATACCGAGTTCTAGCTTTGCTTGCGTATTCATTTAAGTAGATTACTAGATTTTCTTCAAATCAATCAAAATCTGGCGAGTAGTCAGTACTTGATCCTGGAGATGCAAACCCAGCAAGAAGCGCATCAACTGTTTACTCTCAGAAAGTGTCTCAGGGGAAGAAAAATCTCCCGCTGCGATTGCAATGAGGGATTGACCACTCAAGACCGGCCAATGGCCTGGGTCATCGCCTTGGGCGGGCCTGACACCGCGTTCTGGCTGATAAACGTACTGCTCTTCTGAGAGCGGGGCGCTATTGGTCTCAACGCAGCGATCTAGGGCTGCAGCATAGCCCGTCTCTTGAAGTAGGGTCAACTCAAATGGACGAAGAATTTCTTCTAATCCCTTTGATTCAAATTCAAGATTGGACAAAGCAGAGATTGTGTCCTTGTAATGATCGTAGAGCTTTTCATACTCGTCTTCACGAGCTAAAAACTTGACCAGTAATTCATTGAGGTAAAAACCACAAAGCAAGGCATCCCCGACTAAAGATGGTGTGCCACCCATCCACTCTGACTTGGTGAGAGTGCGCAACTCCGATTTACCGCTCCAGGAAACTAGTAGAGGCTGGAAGCGCTGGAGAACTGGGCGTAATACGGAGTGAGGTCGCTTAGCACCCTTAGCAATTAAAGCCATGCGGCCATATTGCCGTGTAAAGACATCCAGAATTAAGCTGGTTTCCTTGTAAGGGATACTGTGCAATACAAAAGCAGGTTCGTCAGCAACACGAATCGAGGCCATGATAATTTACTCTAGACCTTGCGCCCGTAATTCAGCGCGATCATCAGCCCAGCCGCGCTTAACCTTGACCCAGGTCTCTAAAAAAACTTTACCGTCAAAGAGCTTTTCCATATCAATACGGGCATCGGTAGAGATCTTCTTAAGGCGCTCGCCCTTAGCGCCAATAATCATAGCCTTATGGCTATCGCGGTCTACTAAGATTGTTGCCGCAATACGACGCATCTTGCCATCCATCTTGAACTGATCAATTACTACAGTACTGGTGTATGGTAATTCTTCACCAGTGAAGCGGAAGACTTTCTCACGCAGAATTTCAGCAGCCAAGAAACGCTCACTACGATCTGTCAGAGTATCGCCATCGTATACCGGTGGTGCCTCAGGTAAATAACCCTCTAAAACATCTAAGAGTCTTTGCACATCACTAGGACTTTTTGCGCTCATTGGCACAATCTCAGTAAATTCACATTTACCTTGATCTTCGTGGCCACCTAATTCAGTCCAAGACTGACTCATTTCTTTCATGAAATTGAGTAAAGCTTGATCCCGTTCAGACGGAGTCTGAAAGCGGCTATTAAATAAGTCTAATTTGTTCAATACCAAGACCACTGGTAAATCATTGGGAAGTAGCCGAAGAACCTTCTTATCATCCTCACCAAAGTAACCCGCCTCAACGATAAAGCACGCTACATTCACATCTTGCAGTGCTGTAGTTACTGTGCGATTTAATGCCTTGTTCAGAGTATTCATCAAGCGAGTCTGAAAACCCGGTGTATCAATAAAGATAAATTGCGCTTCTGCGCGATTTTGGATACCCAAAATACGATGCCGCGTGGTTTGCGCTTTACGGGAGGTAATACTGATCTTCTGACCAACTAAGGCATTTAATAAAGTCGATTTGCCCATATTGGGACGTCCAACAATGGCAATAGTGCCGCATCTAAACACGATTAGCCCTTCAGCTTAAGATTTAACTGTTCTTCAGTCACGACTTTTTTTGCTGCCTTCTTTTTGGCTGACCGAGTCTTTTTAGGTTTACCCAACTCTTGAGGCAAGCCTTTTTGAGAGGCAATCAAAGCCAGCTTCGCTGCCGCTTGTTCAGCTGCACGTCGAGAGGCTCCCTCACCCTTAACGACAACCTTCAAATTAGGTATTAAGCACTCAACCTCAAATTGTTGATTGTGAGCAGCGCCGCTAGTACCAGTGACGTTGTAAGTAGGTAATGGCAATTGATAGCTTTGTAAGTACTCTTGCAACAGGGTCTTATCATCTTTACCTAAAGTCATTGGATCAACGTGGGCCAGGATGATGGAATAGAGTTTACGCAGACAGGTTTTAGCAGCATCAAATCCACCATCTAAAAAGATGGCACCAGTAACCGCCTCAAGAGTGTCGGCCAAAATAGATGGGCGACGAAATCCCCCACTTTTTAGCTCGCCCTCACCCAAACGAAGATAGTCAGATAAGGACAATGTTTGCGCAATTTCGTATAGCGCTTGCTGTTTTACTAAGTTAGCTCGGACGCGAGAAAGATCTCCCTC
>CANISN010000051.1 GCA_947470165.1 Burkholderiaceae bacterium
CCTGGGCGAAGACCTCAGTCTTAACTTATCAAATGATTGCAGAAAAGCCAGTGGTTGGAGATTTGCCGCAACTCAAGATGCCAGTACTCTTAGTCATTGGTCAAAAGGATAGAACTGTCTTTGGCCGTCGCTTTGCACCACCTGAGGCTGTCAAGTCTTTAGGTAACTTTCCTGAGTTGGGCCGTAAAGCTGCACAGGCAATTCCTAATGCTAAATTAGTTCCTTTAGATAATGTTGGTCATATCCCGCATATCGAGGTACCGGATATCTTTATTCGAACGGTGGTGGATTTTTTAAACGCTAAATCTTAAAGCGTACGAGATGTAATGCTACGGCAATACATCTCAACTTACCCGGCCATTACGGTAGGCACACTTTAGGATAAATAAAAGACCCTTCTGAAGAATTGTTTTTCAGCTCCAGATTGACCTGCTATAAAATTACTCCATGTATATGTTTCTGCCTTTCCTGACAGCCTTTATCGGTCTTGTCCTCGTTTGGTTTGAGAAACGGCTGGCGGGTTTAGTAATGCTTGCTGTCACCGCGGGTATTTTAATGTTCTGGTTTCAGATTCATGCGACTACCCATCTTAAGATCAGCTTGTAAGGAAATGTGAGTCAATTTGAGTAAGCAGGCTTTTCCTCCCTTAGCCGCACTAGGTAATCAACTGGCTTTAATCGCAATCATTGGCATGCTGTCTTATGCCTTTGTGGATCAACTCTACTTTGGTGAATTACCTTGCCCGCTATGTTTAATGCAGCGCATGGGATTTGTCATTATTGGTTTTGCGCTGGTGCTCAATATTCGTTGTGGTGCACATTCAGCTCACTATGGTTGGGGCATCATTGGCGGCTTAGTGGGTATGATGGTTTCTTTGCGTCAAGTACTCTTGCATGTGTTACCAGGTGACAAAGGATTTGGGGCTACTTTTCTAGAATTTCATTTCTATACATGGGCTTTTGTTGGCTATGTCGGTTTGATTGCTGGCTTGGCTATTTTATTGATGTTGCCTAATCGTGATGTACGTTCACGCTCACTGCTTGCAAATACATTGGTGATTTTATTCATCACCCTCGTTTTTGCTAATCTCACATCCACTCTGCTGGAGTGTGGGATTGGTCCTTGCGCCGATGATCCCGTTAAATATGAAGGATGGATTTGGTTGCGTACGCATTTTGGTTTTTAATCTAGCGCCAGTGATGCTATGAAGATAAAATCAAAAGTGCTGCAGTCTTTGCTAATGCTTCTTGCTTGCCTCAGCATTCATATTGCTGCTCAAGCCCAAAGCCAAACCGCCAAGGCCAATAACACCTGGCCTAAACAAACTATCCGCATTGTGGTGACATTTACTCCTGGTGGGGCACCTGATATTTTGGCGCGCGTTCTTGCAGAGAGTTGGCAACAAAGTTTAGGTGTACCAATCCTTGTTGAAAACCGTCCTGGCTATGGTGGCAATATTGGTGCTGACCTAGTAGCTAAGAGCGATCCCGATGGCTACACCTTATTAATCGGTACGGTAGGTATTCATGCGATCAATGGCGCTCTATATGACAAGATGCCCTTTCATCCGATTAATGATTTCACGCCCATTAGTTTTTTAGCAAGCACGCCTAATGTGTTGGTAGTGAACAAGATGTTGGGTGCAACGAACCTCTCTGAACTCACCGACTTAGCCAAAGCAAAGCCGCATGAACTCACCTTTGGTTCATCTGGTGTTGGTACTTCTTTGCATATGTCGGGTGAGTTATTTAAGGATATGACGGGTGTGCAGATTCGGCATATCCCCTATAAGGGTAGAGCACAATCTTTGCCTGATCTGATAAGTGGCCGCATTTCCATGCTCTTTGATAATCTGTCTTCATCCTTGCCGCTGATTAAAGCTGGAGAAGTCCAGGCTTTGGCAGTCACTACTCTAAAGCGTTCTCCAGTAGCTCCAGAGATTCCGACAATGGCCGAGCAAGGTTTGCCTGGATTTGAGGCAACATCATGGTTCTCACTCATGGCGCCAGCCAATCTGCCGCCAGCCCTTCAACAGCGCTTCAATACCCTGACTCGCCAAACCCTCAATCAAGCTGATGTGAGGAACAAGCTGTTAGCAAGCGGTCTTGATCCTGCGCCAGGAAGCCCCCAGGAACTCTCTAAGTTAATTCAAGTTGAGACGAATAAATGGGGTAGGGTGATCTACAAATCAGGTGCCAAATTAGAGCAATAGTCTCTTTTTGGTACAGGAATCAATGCGTAAGGATTGCAGCAACACTAGAAATAGTATATATTTTATATATACAAAATACTGAGGTGAAATGATGAAAGCTTCAAACGAAAACTTGTTGGTGAAATTTCGTTCTAAGGACACCCAATTTGGCGTGACTCGAACAACGGTAAAGGCAATTGCTAGAGAACTAGACGTAAATGAAACACAGGTTATCCACATGGCCTTGTCAAAGTTCGCCACTGATGTTTTACCCTCTTATGCCCCTGATGATGGTCCGTTGACAGCAAAACAAGTCTTGGCATTACGCAAGGACGCAGCCAAGCATTTACCAAAAGGCAAATTGCTTTCACGCGACATATTGTTTGCGTGAGTCAGACTTGGGCACTACCTGCACCTGGCGATATCGTTTGGTTCCTATTTCCTGAAGTTCCCAATATTGAACCGGGACCGAAACCCAGGCCAGCTATCGTTCTCAGAGTGGAGTTGCGTGATGATGGTGGTCAAGTGAGCGTGGTGTATGGCACATCTCGGAATCTGACTCGCATAAAAGGTGGTGAGGTGGCAATCACCAAGACCAAGAATACTTCCGCTTATGCGCTGGCTGGACTAGCCTACGATACAAAGTTTGATTTTAAGGTAATTGTCGATCTGCCATGGTCTGACCGCTATTTTAAAGTGCCAGCTAGAGCGCCGCTTGGAAACACGCCCAAATTGGGGACTTTGCATGCAACAATTCTTCGCGCAGTTGAAGCTGCCTATCGTGCAGCGTCAATGCGATAGCATCACCACTCCAAGCAAGATTAATGGCCAAAGCAAGCATAGACTACTGAAATAGAAACTTGGCAGCTACTCCTGATTTGACCATAATCCACCACGGCTTACGGATTGACTAAATATTTCTATAAATACTGAATTCCTGTCAGCCTGGATTTGAATGAAGCGTTAAAGGTAATAGAAGGCGACCAATTAATGGAGTCCACTATGAAAACAAGTCAAAAGCACTTTAAATTCGTTCTAACTCTACTGGCTACAGCAAGCTTATGTATGCTAGCCCCCATGACAGCCCAAGCAGCTAATGTTGGCTGGGCGGTCTCTGTTGGTGGTGGCCATGGTGGTGGCCATGGCGGAGGCTACGGCGGGGGTTGGCGTCCAGCAGTTTACGGCGCAGGATGGGGCGGCAACTGGGGTCCAGCTTGGAGGAGTGCTTACTATGGTCCTGGCTATGGTTACCCTTATGCAGCTGCTTACTATTCTCCACCAGTGGTGTATACAGCGCCTCCAGTAATGACGTATGCCGCACCACAGCAACCCATGGTGCTGGCATCGCAACCACAGCCCGCTGTTTGGTATTACTGCGAGACAAGTGGTCAATATTTCCCTTACGTACAAAGTTGCGCATCGGGTTGGCAAACTCAGCCAGCAATACCGCCATCCAGTTCATCTGGTAATGCAGTACCTCGGCGTACCCAGAATTAATGAAGTAAATAAAATCGAAGATAAAAAGATAGATTGAAGGATTGAATATGAAACGTACTGTAATAACTCTAATTGCAATCAGCTCATTAGCTGCTTGTGTCTCTGCGCCGACTGGTCCAACTATTGCCATCATGCCGCGTGAAGGTAAACCTTTTGAGGTGTTTCAGCAGGAAGATCAGCAATGCCGCGAGTTTGCAGCAAATGCCATCAAAGATACGAGTAATGCCGCATTAAAAGAGGGTGCGACTAGCGCAGCCATTGGTGCTGCCTTAGGCGCTGCAGCTGGAGCAGTGATTCAAGGTGGTAGTGGTCCCAATGTCGGAACTGGTGCTGGTATTGGTCTATTGGGTGGGGCTGCAATGGGTGCCATGAACTCTTCTGGCAAACAAAGTCAGGGTCAAACTCAGTACAACATTGCTTATCAACAATGTATGTACTCCAAGGGCAATCAAGTGCCTAGCTATCCAACGCAAAGAGGTAATCCAAATTACGCTCCACCCAATAGTGGCTTTAAACCTATCCAATAAGTCAGCTAGTTAAACCTCAACAGGCGGATGCGTTCTCTCAAATCGCGCCGCTGTTCTTCTAAAGAGATAGAGCAGTAAGAGTGCAGCTAAGCCTAAGCTAATACTATTTGCCGCCCAAAAACCATTTGTACCCTGTAAAAATTCTGGGGTATTACCAAATACATTAAAGCCCATTAAATAACCTCCACCCAGACCTACACCCCATAGTGAGACTGCGTAAATCAGCATCGGCCAAAAGGCGATTCGGTAGGCCCGCAAAATAAATGCCGCAGTCACTTGCAGTGCATCAAAGACTTGGTAGAAAGCAATAAACAAAAAGAGTGGAATAGAAAACACTTTCACTTCATCAGGCGGATCGTAAAGATCTAGTAGCTGTACTCTAAAGATCCATACCGCTATACCAATCCCAACACATAATGCCGTGGTGAAGAAGACTGATGACCAGCCAATTTCTTCTGCACGCTCTTGTTGGTTAGCGCCGATGGATTGAGAGACTAAAGTCATCGTTGCAATGGATAGGGATAAAGGAACCATATAAATCACAGTTCCGATATTGGCGATAATTTGATGGCCTGCTAAAGCAGTAGTGCCTAGGCGTGCGATGAACAGCGACATGAAGGTAAAGGATGTGACTTCAATCAAATAGCTAAAGCCAATAGGTGCGCCTAATTTGAGGAGGGTCCAGATCCGATGCCAGTCGGGCCAGCTAAAACGCACGAAGATCTTAAAAGGTTTATAGAAGCTATCAAACAGCACAAAACCAAGAGTAATGATGAGCCAGAACCAGCTAATGATGGCAGTCGCTACTGCGCAACCTGGCCCACCCATGCCCTCTATACCTAAACCACCGTAAATAAATAAAAGATTGAGTGGTAGCTTTAAACCTAGACCAATGAGTTGTACTACTGTAATGACGGTTGGTCTGGAGACGGCATTGTGCAAAGCCATTAAGACGCGCATCGCCATACTGGCGGGCAATCCTATTGCGAGGATCTGGAGATAGAGTCTAGCCTTGGTTTCAATCTCTGGAGATACTTGTGAGATTTGTAATAGATAATCGGCATTGAGCAAAATGATGCAGCCAAAAATAGTCAGACCCAGCGCTAGCCAAGTAGCTTGTCGAACTTCTTCACCAATATCACTAAAGCGTTTAGCGCCAAATAGCTGTCCAGCAATCGGCGCAAGGGCAGAGATCACGCCAGTGAGACCAACATAAATACTGATAAAAATAGCTGAAGCCATTGCCAGCGCGGCTAGATCATCGGCAGAGTAGCGCGCTGTCATGGCAGTATCTAAAACACCGAAGGTAATTACTGCTAGCTGACCAATGAGTAATGGGCCAGCTAGTTTTAAGAGTGAGGGAACGTCCTCGCGCAAACGCGATAACTTAAAGTGCAACACGATTTATTCTTTGCCAGCAGGGGTAATTTGGTAGAGACGTAAACGCTCATCGCGGTCAGCTGCACGGCGGTCTTCCCAAAGTAATTCAATTATCTTTTTATTCAGACTAGCGTAGGCCTTTGCCTCTAAAGAACTATGGGTCAGCATGAGACTGCAACTGGGATCATCTCGTAGGGGAAGTTTAGTGAAGTAACTAAACGATGCCAATTGAGCAGGACCTAGGTTACTAGTATCAATGCAGCCTGGTGTGTTAGCAATAATACTTTCTAGGCGATCGGATACATAGCGATACGTTTTGGCGTAATTGATCGTTGGCAACCAGAGCGTCATTAATAAGACCCACATTAGTGTGGTACCAGAGGCAGAGATAATGAGACAGCGCCAGATTTCTTTTGGAGCGCGGGAAGTTCTCCAGCGCACAATCGCTAACCATATGCCCGTTACAAGAAGGGCGACAATAAACATCATGTAATCAAATTGCGCCTGAAAGCCCGGCAATAGCCGAGCAAAGTTGGCCGCCGTAGATTCTGGGAAGCCAGTCACTTTTGCCAACCAGATAATCCAAATGGCTAGGGCAATCATCGTAAAGCTAAACATCGCGAACCAATCGATAAAGCTAATTAAACTGCGCTTGAGAATTGGCAAGCTAAAAGCGGCAATGATAGAGAGGGTGGGAATCAAAATAATTAGATCGTGCTCATTTGCCTCTAATCTGAACACAACATAAATCAGGCAACCAATAAATAAACTCAGCGGAATACATAGATGAGGTGCGCGCCACTGGCCCGCCTCTTTAGCTCGACCCCAGTGGGCAAGAGAGATGATGGCTAATGGCCAAACTGGCCAAGCATAAGCCCAGAAGTTGATACTTAAAAATCCAAGCGACTCAATTGATGGAGTCGCACGCATCTCTGGCATATTGCGCCAGCCTTCTTGGGCGATATGACGCCACTCGGGAGTAAGATTTCCCAGATACCAAAGCGCTGGCCAAATCGCAAAACCAATTAAGCCTACAACAGTGCTGGTTAAGGTCCAACGAAAGCGTAACTTCGCATTACTAGCGATCACTGCGATGATGGTGGAGCTCACCATGATTAAGCTCAGTGTGAGATTGCTAGACAAAGCAACAATAGCAATACCAAGGCCAGTCCATAGACCGCCTTGCCATGGCTTATCTAAACCTCGCACTGTCCCGTACAAGACAATACTGATGCCCATGAGTTGCGCCATCATTGGTGTAGTCTCATGTGCACGTTGCGCAAGACCGACACAAGCCAAGAAAATGAGTAGAGCGCCATCAGCCAGGGTCATGCCATAGTTTTTACGACCAGGTTGTCCGCCGACGGCGAGTGCGATTGGTTGCACCTCCTGGCGACGGCCTAAAAGGTAAGTGGCGTACCAAATTGCTAATGCTGCAGAAAAGAAACAGACGGCTGAGTACAGACGCGCAGCATTAGTTATGCCAATGAGTGGACCAAAGAGATCCATGAGGCATGCACCTAACCAGTAAGGGAATGGCGCTCCAAGAGAAACATCACGACCGGCAAGATGCGGAACAATCCAGTCCAGTGCTTTGCCGTGTTGCAAGGCCCACATTCCACCAAAGCCAATGGCATCCTCGTTCTTCCATGGGTCACGCGCAAAAAGACCAGCGAGACCATAGATGATGGTCAACGCAAAAATAATGATGCGGGGAATCGAGGTGGTGGCGGCGGCGGTGAGTTTAACCATAAAAACTAGTAATAAAAAAAGGCAGCAAAGCTGCCTTGATTATCATGCAGGGAAGGGCGAATACCCAAGCCCTGTATTGAGTAAGCCTATTATTAAGCCTTCTTCTTAGCTGGCTTTGCAGCAGCTTTAGCTTCTGCAGCAGCAGCTTTTTTCTCAGCAGTTTTAGCGGCGCCATCACCAGTTGATTTAGCAACGGCTTTAGTACCGAATTTCTGACGAAATTTCTCAACACGACCGGCAGTATCCATAATCTTCTGGGTACCAGTGTAGAAAGGGTGTGACTCAGATGAAGTCTCGATCTTGGACAGTGGATACTCCTTACCATCTTCCCACTTGATGGTTTCTCTCGTGCTCATGGTGGAGCGAGTCTTGAAGCTGAAGTTGTTAGAAACGTCTACAAAGACGATTTCACGATATTCGGGGTGAATGCCAGGTTTCATTATTAAGTCCTATTAGCGGGCAGCCGTTTGAGGGATGTATCGTATTACACAGTACCAGACCCAAATACTTACCCAAGTTAAATACCAATTATTAAAGCGATAAAGGCGAAATTATGCCATGAAATCAACAACAAAGCGCACTTTTACCGACTCTGAGAGCCTAAACTAGCCACCCTTACGCATTAAATCAAAGAATTCACTATTATTTTTGGTGGATTTGAGCTTATCAACGATAAAGTTCATTGCCTCAATATCGTCCATATCGGCCAACAATTTACGTAAAACCCAGATCTTCTGGAGGTTTTCTGCTTTCACCAGCAACTCTTCACGGCGGGTACCAGACTTGTTGAGGTTGATCGATGGGTAAACGCGACGCTCAGCCAAACGACGCTCAAGGTGAACTTCCATATTGCCAGTACCTTTGAACTCCTCGTAGATCAAGTCGTCCATGCGGCTACCAGTTTCAATTAAGGCTGTAGCGATGATGGTGAGTGAGCCACCTTCTTCTACATTACGCGCCGCGCCAAAGAAACGTTTTGGACGTTGCAAGGCATTGGCATCAACACCACCAGAAAGTACCTTTCCGGATGAAGGGATCACGGTATTGTAAGCACGAGCCAGACGGGTAATTGAGTCTAGCAAGATGATGACATCTTTTTTCATCTCGACTAAGCGTTTCGCTTTTTCAATCACCATCTCGGCAACTTGAACGTGACGCACAGCGGGCTCATCAAATGTAGAGGCAACGACTTCACCACGAACGGAGCGCTGCATCTCGGTTACTTCCTCAGGACGCTCATCGACTAATAATACGATCAAAATTGCCTCTGGATTATTCGCAGCAATCGCATGGGCAATATGCTGCATCATCACGGTCTTACCGGATTTTGGTGAAGACACGATCAAACCACGCTGGCCATAGCCAATCGGGGAGATCATATCGATGATGCGGCCAGTGAGATTTTCTTCTGCCTTGATATCACGCTCTAACTGAACCACGCGATTGGGGTGCAAAGGCGTTAAGTTCTCGAACATGATGCGGTTCTTTAACGCCTCTGGAGGCAAACCATTGATCTTGTCTACCTTTACTAAAGCAAAGTAACGCTCGCCATCTTTAGGGGTGCGAACCTCACCTTCAACGCTGTCACCAGTGTGAAGGTTGAAGCGGCGGATCTGGGCAGGTGAGATGTAGATATCGTCCGGCGATGCCATATACGAGGCATCAGGGGAGCGTAAGAAACCAAAGCCATCAGGCAATACTTCTAAAGTGCCGTC
>CANISN010000052.1 GCA_947470165.1 Burkholderiaceae bacterium
AATAAGGTAGG
Source organism: Burkholderiaceae bacterium (assembly GCA_947470165.1). Lineage (GTDB taxonomy): Bacteria > Pseudomonadota > Gammaproteobacteria > Burkholderiales > Burkholderiaceae > Polynucleobacter. Next base: position 12 of record CANISN010000052.1, read on the forward strand.
ACGCTTTAGTGTAATGACCATGAATGTGCATAAGGGCGTTTCGCCTTTGCATCGAAGGTCAACTATTTACGAGCTCCGACAGAAAATGCGCAGCCATCATCCAGACTTATTATTTTTGCAAGAGATTCAGCAAGAACATCGTGGGCGGATTAGGCGATTTAGCCAATGGCCGCTGACTGAGCTTACTCATTTCTTATCTGAAGATTATTGGCAGGATTGGCATTATGGAAAGAATGTCGAGTATCCCGACGGGCATCATGGCAATGCCATTCTTTCTAAAAGACCATTACATAAAGGTGAAAATTACGATATCTCAGCCTATCGATTTGAGAGGCGCGGCTTACTTCATAGCGTTACCCATTTAGAGGGTGTAGCAACACCGATCCATTGCTTTTGCGTCCACCTCGCTTTATTTGAGAGGGGGCGGGAGCGTCAATTAGAAGAGATTATTCATTACATTGATTCACTGGCAGAGGGTGGCCCAACGATTGTTGCTGGCGACTTTAACGACTGGCGCAATCGCGTGAGTGCGCCGATGCGAGCTGCTGGTTTTACTGAAGTCTTTGAGGTCTTGACTGGTGCTCCCGCAAAAACCTTTCCTAGTGTGAAGCCGTTGCTAGCAATGGATCGTATTTATGTACGGGGCTTAAAAATTCATTCTGCAGAAATTCTGTATGAATGGCTGAAATTGTCTGATCACTTAGGCATCACTGCAGAACTAGAAATCTAATGAGCATATTAAATTTTCTCCTTAACTCTGTTTTTGGTTTCTCATTAATGTGGGTTCCGATCATTCATGCTGTGATCGTGATTCTATTTGGATTTCGATTAATTTCTGTTAGAAGACCAGTAGGAGTAGCGATTGCTTGGTTCTTGATTGTGGTCTTATTTCCATTAGTAGGTATTAGTCTTTACATCTTGATCGGTGAGCGTCCTGTGGGCCGTAAACTGACTCGTAAAATTATTCGGATGGATAAAGAGTATGCCGCTATCACTGAAGATATGCGCAAGCGCTATTTAGCGGATAAGCAGCAGTTACCGATAGCAGGTAGGGCGCTCAGCTTGTTAGCAGAATCTAAAAACGGCTCTCCAGTAATTGCAGGTAATAAGATTGAATTATTTACGAACTCGTTAGAGATCTTGCAAGATTTTATTGATGAGATTAATCAGGCTAAAAGTACGCTGCATCTAGAGTTTTATATTTGGGCCTTAGGGGGTGATGCCGATCGTGTTGGCGAAGCCTTGATTGCGGCAGCTAAACGTGGTGTTGCTTGTAAGGTATTGCTGGACTCTCTTGGTAGTAAAGACTGGTTTAAATCCAGCTGGCCAAATCGCTTTAGAAATGCTGGAATCCAAGTCACCGAGGCATTGCCTATTCAGATCGGACGCTTTCAATTTCGACGTGCCGATTTAAGACTCCATCGCAAAATCTTTGTAATTGATAATGCGATTGTATGGACTGGTAGCATGAACCTAGTTGATCCACGCACCTTTCAGCAAGACTCGGGTGTGGGTGAGTGGGTTGATGCGATGGTCAGAATTGAAGGCCCAGTTGCATCCCAATTTGAGCTGACATTCTCCTTTGACTGGAGTGTAGATAACCCCAAGATTACGCACTTTAAAAATGTGGCACCAGCTTCAACCCCGATCGAGGGGCAAGTATTGGCACAGGAGTTTTCTTCCGGTCCAGTGTATCGAGATGACATTTTGTATCAAGTGCTGCTCTCTGCCATTATGGATGCCCGTGAAGATCTCACGATCACTACGCCTTACTTTGGTCCTGACGATGGATTGATTCAGGCACTGATGGCTGCAGCGGGTCGCGGTGTGAAGGTGACCTTAATTGTGCCTAAATTAAATGACTCTACTTTAGTCGCTTGGAGTAGCCGCAGTTTTTATACTGACCTGATGGGTGCTGGTGTCAATATCGCTGAATTCCACGGCGGGCTTTTGCATACCAAGAGCTTATTGATAGATAAGCGAGTAGCTATTTTTGGTTCAGTGAACTTTGATCAACGCAGCCTCCGTCTCAATTTCGAAATTAGCTTGATTATCTATAACGAGGACTTTTGTGCCAAGCTTGAGAACTTAATTGAGTCATACTTAGCTCAAGCGGATATGGTTAATCCAGTGAGCTGGTCTAGACGAGCACGCTGGCGCGTACTTCTAGAGAACGCGGCGCACTTGGCATCACCTTTACTTTAAATTGCACCTTGGGCTCGTAGTGCCTCAATTTCAGTAGGGGGCATTCCCAATTCCGTAAGAATCGCATTGGTGTGCTCTCCAACCGCAGGAACGGGGTCCATGCGATAGTCATAGCTATCATTGAGTCCCGGTGGCAAGAGGGCGGCAACAGTTCCATTTGGTGTGCCTACCTCAGTGAAGCGATGGCGCGCTTTTAGTTGCTCATGCTTCCAAAGACCTTCCATATCATTGAGACGAGCATTAGCAATCTGGGCTTTTTCTAATCGGGCTATTAATTGTTCCGCCGTCATCTGGCTAAAGCAAGCGTCAATTATTTCAAGAAGTTCGGTGCGTTTTTCATTACGCTTAAAGTTTCTATCAAAGCGATCGTCTTGGGCGAGGGCGGGGTTTTCTAAAACAATCTCGCAAAACTGTGCCCACTCCCGCTCATTTTGCAAACCTAGCATCACTGTTTTTCCATCACCAGCTTTGAACGGGCCGTATGGATAAATGGTGGCATGAGAAGCACCATTTCTGGAGGGCGGGTTTGCTCCCTTGTAGGCGTAATACATTGGAAAGCTCATCCACTCGCTTAAGGCTTCAAGCATAGAAATGTCGATGACCGTCCCTTTGCCGGTTTTTCCTCTTTGCAATAGCGCCGCCAAAATATTGGTGTAGGCATACATTCCTGCAGCAATATCAGCAATCGAATTGCCTGCCTTGCTAGGGGTCTCTGGTGTACCCGTGATGGATAAGAAGCCTGCCTCGCTCTGAATCAAGAGGTCATAAGCTTTTTTATCCCGATAGGGACCATCATTACCGTATCCAGAAATAGAGCAAAGAATAAGCCCAGGATTATCCTTTTGCAAAGCTTGCGCAGTAAGTCCCATTCGGGCTGCCGCACCAGGAGCAAGATTTTGTATAAAGATATCAGCGGTTTTTAACAAGCTCTTGAGTATCGCTAAAGCAGCATCTTGTTTGAGGTCGAGTGTGATACTTTCTTTGGATCGATTTACCCAAACAAAATGCGAGGACATTCCTTCTACCTGAGTGTCGTACCCCCTGGCAAAATCTCCATCTCCAGGGCGCTCAATCTTGATGATGCGCGCTCCCAAGTCGGCAAGCTGACGGGTGCAGAAGGGTGCTGCAATCACATGCTCGAGTGCGACTACCGTAATACCATCCAATGGACGAATACTCATATTGACGCCTGTCAGAAGGAGCGTGGGAGGCCGAGAATATGCTCGGCTACGTAAGAATAAATTAAGTTAGTCGAAATGGGTGCTACTTGATAGAGGCGGGTTTCTCGGAACTTACGCTCGACATCGTATTCATTAGCAAAACCAAAGCCACCATGCGTTTGTAAGCAAACATTGGCAGCCTCCCATGAAGCTTTTGCAGCCAAGTACTTCGCCATATTAGATTCAGCACCACAAGGCTGCTTGGCATCAAAGAGCTCGCACGCCTTAAAGCGCATGAGATTCGCTGCTTCAGTCTCGATAAAAGCATCTGCAATCGGAAACTGAATTCCTTGATTCTTGCCGATTGGGCGATCAAATACCACACGCTCATTTGCATAACGTCGTGCTTTGTCTACAAACCAATAAGCATCACCAATACATTCCGCGGCAATGAGGGTGCGCTCTGCATTAAGGCCATCTAAGATATATTTAAATCCTTGACCTTCCTCGCCGATCAAATTTTCAGCGGGGATCTCTAAGTTATCGAAGAAGACTTCATTGGTTTCATGATTCACCATATTGGCAATCGGTTGGATTGCCATACCTTTACCAATTGCATCTTTGAGGTTAACAATAAAGATGGACATACCTTCGGATTTTTTCTTTACCTCTGCGAGTGAAGTAGTGCGGGCTAGCAGAATCATCAAATCAGAATGCTGAATACGAGAGATCCAAACCTTCTGACCATTGACGACGTACTTATCACCTTTTTTGACAGCAGTGGTTTTGAGTTTGGTGGTGTCTGTACCAGTGCTTGGCTCAGTTACCGCCATTGATTGAAGGCGTAATTCTCCCGTGGCAATCTTTGGGAGGTAAAACTTCTTTTGAGTATCAGAGCCATGACGCAGCAAGGTACCCATGTTATACATCTGACCATGACAAGAGCCCGCATTACCACCGGCAAAATTAATCTCTTCCATGATCACAGAAGCCTCTGCAAGACCTAGGCCTGAGCCACCATATTCTTCCGGAATCAAGGCTGCCAGCCAACCTGCCTGTGCCATTGCATCAACAAAGGCCTCAGGATAAGCTCGTTCGTGATCCACCTTCTGCCAATAAGCAGAATCGAAACTCCCACACAGGTCGCGTAAGGCTTCTCGCATATCTTGATACTGGTCTGGCTTTGGGATGGGGTGATTCATAGGTATCTGAGTGAGTAAATGGAGTGAATAAATATCGGAATACCTACAGTTTAAGCAAGATTTCAGAATTGGGGGTGCCAATACTAGGGGCTGGTTCTGACACTCGCTCCTAGGCTTTATATCTCATGGGGCATACTAAGGGAATGCCTAATTCCATAATCGTTAACATGCTTGGAGTCTTTGCTTAATGGAGCAAATGCTGGGTCAATTCTTTGACTTCTTTGGAATGCCATCTATTGGTTTGCCCGCTGTATTCATTAGCGCTTTCATCTCTGCAACTTTGTTACCCGTAGGCTCTGAGCCCATACTCTTTGGGTACGTCTCACTCAACCCGCACTTATATTGGGTTGCAATAGGGGTCGCTACCATTGGTAATACCTTAGGGGGCATGCTTGATTGGTGGCTAGGATTCATTAGTCGTCATAGCTTTGAATCCCTCAAAGGGCCAACGAATGGAAGGGTACAACGTTGGTTAGAGCAGCGCGGCCCTAAGATGTTGTTGTTAGCATGGCTCCCGGGATTTGGTGATCCCCTATGTATAGCAGCGGGATGGCTTAGGTTGCCTTGGCTTCCTTGCTTGGGCTATATGGCAGTCGGCAAACTTTTACGCTACCTGACCATGACTTGGCTACTTACCCTGGTACCCGAGAGTTTTTGGCATCAACTAGGACACTGGCTTCATCTAATTTGATGTGAAGTCTATACGAGCATTAAACCGCGCAATACCTCTGCTGAATCTCATCATTGTTTAAAAGATTTTGGGCGCTATCCTGAAAGACAATTTTACCCTGATCCAAAATGTAAGCACGATCAGAAATCTTGAGCGCTTGTTGAACGTTTTGCTCAACCAAAAGTATGGTCAAGCCCTGTCGTTTAAGATTGGCGAATAATTCAAACATTTCTTCTACTAAGACGGGCATGATGCCCTCGGAAGGCTCATCTAATAGGATGACCTTAGGCTTGGCAATCATAGCTCTTGCGATTGCCAGCATCTGCTGCTCGCCTCCAGACATAGATGTACCGTCTTGATGCAATCTTTCTTTAAGACGCGGAAAGGTTTCGGCGATTTCATCGACCAAGGCACTCATTTCGCCACGATTTTTCTTGGAAATCACACCCAGCTCTAAATTTTCTTTAACGGTGAGCCCTGGAACAATGCGACGATCTTCGGGAACATATGCCAGTCCAAGGTGATAACGCTCATGCGCTGCAAGATCTAAAAAAGAAGTGCCATCAATTGTCGCCTTTCCTTCTCTTTTGGGGAGAAGGCCCATTAAGGATCTCAGAGTGGTGGTTTTACCAGCACCATTTCTTCCCATCAGCGTAACAATTTCACCCTTATTGACTTCCAGCGAGATGCCTTGAAGCACATGACTGCGGTCGTACCAGGCATTTAAATTTTCTATGCGCAACATATATAAACTTTCATTAACCTTGACCTAGATACACACGACGTACCTCAGCATTATTTTGAATTTCTTCTGGGCTACCTTCAGCTAAAAACTCACCATGATGAAGCACAATAATGCGTTTACATAAGCCCATAATAAGTTTCATCTTATGCTCAACTAAAATAACTGTTCTTTCATTAGCTAGTGTGCGAATGAGATCCATCATCACAAGGGTTTCTTCAGGCGACATCCCAGCAGTTGGTTCATCTAATAAGAGAAGGCTGGGACTACAAGCAAGCGCCATAGCAATCTCCAAGGCCCTTTGTTGTCCATGTGCCAGATCACCCGTTTTCTTATTACGCAGTTTTTCTAGGTTGACACGACGTAAGAGTTGATCAGCAAGCTCGATAGGCTCCGGGTAGCTTTGTGCGCTCCGCAAAAAGTTATACCGTGCAGTTTCCATTTGTGCCGCCACACGAACGTTCTCATGAACAGTCAGCTGCTTAAATACATTCGTAATTTGGAAGCTCTTGGAGATGCCAATGCGGGCAAATTCATGTTGCTGCATGCCGGTAATATCTTTACCGTTAAATAAAATTTGGCCGCTTGATGGTGGAAAGGCGCCGCTGAGAGCATTAAAGAAAGTACTCTTGCCAGCGCCATTAGGGCCAATGATTGCTGTCAGAGTGCCGGGCATAAAAGTAGTCGAAACATCCTGCAAAGCTTTGAATTTATCAAAACTCTTGCTGACATTACGAGCTTCAAGGATAGGAGTTTGATTTGGGCTGCTCATGATTTTGAATCCTGATTCAGATTTAGCTTGCTCAAGATCGTTCCCCAGATCCCTTGCGGGAAGAACAACACAAAGAACATAAAGACTAGCCCAATGACGGCCATCCAATGCTTAGTAAAAGTAGTCACCACATCTTCCAAGTACAGCATGACAGCGGCACCAACGAACGGGCCAAAGAAAGTGCCCATGCCACCCAAAATACTCATCATGACTGCCTGTCCTGATTGCAGGTAGTGCAAGGAGTCGATTGGCACAATCGATAGGTGCAGGGCACGTAATGAGCCTGCTAACCCGCAGATCGCTGCCGATAATATAAACACTAGGAGCTTTGTGCGGGTCACATCGAACCCGCAGGCAGCAGCACGCTTTTCATTTTCACGAATTGCTTCCATTACCGCACCTAGTGGTGAGTTCAGAATGCGCGAGATTAGCCACATTGCAATAACAATAAAGAAGAGAATGATGTAGTACTTGATCATTGGATTTAAAAAATCTACCGGCATACCTAAGATGTTGAAGGTGTCGACACGGACGCCTCTCAAGCCATTCTCTCCACCTGTCAAGCTCTCAGCCTTATAAAAACCGTAGAACACAATTTGACCTAGGGCGAGGGTAACCATTGAGAAGTAGATGCCTCTCGTGCGGATAGCCAAGAAACCCATGAGTAGTCCGCCGATGGCTGCACCAATCACTCCTATTAAAATTGCGGCACCCCAGGGCATGGAGTAATGGACGATGCTGATTCCGGTCAGATAGCTACCGATCCCTAAAAAGGCTGCATGACCAAAAGATAGAAGTCCCATATAGCCAAATAAGAGATTGAATCCCATCGCGAACAAGCCAAAGATTAAGATATTGATAGCAAGTGCTTCATACGGCATGATGAAAGGAAAGATCATCAAGAAAAGAGTGCTTGCCAGCACGCGATGACGTGCAATGAGCTGGAAAAATGATTTCATATGTATCAGGGGGATTAACCCATGGCCCCCGCTTTACCAAACAAACCTTGTGGGCGAATTAAGAGGACTACCGCCATCAAAACAAAAATAGATAGTTCCGCAAGGTCTGGGAAGAAGAGGGAGGTCATGCTATAGACCACTCCAACCAATAGGCCTGCAACAACAGCTCCGACAGGGGAGCCCATACCACCAACCACGGTTACCACAAAGGATTCTGCCAAGATGGGAATACCCATCTCTGGATTGACGGAGCGAGTAGGTGAGGCCAGTATTCCGGAGAGGCCGGCAATCGCACAACCAAGACCAAATACCATGAGCCATACCTTAGCAATATCTACACCAAGCACCTTAACGATCTCTTGGTCAGCAGCACCGGCTTTAATAATCAGACCATATTTTGTTTTTTGAATGAAGAACCAGACTGCAAAAATAATCATGGCTGTAGCAGCAATTAAAAAGAGGCGATATTTTGGAAAGAAACCAACCCCAACATCCATAGTGCCTTTAAGTCCGTCTGGAGTAACGGAAGGTAAGCCTTCAATGCCAAAGGTAACGCGCATCGCTTCAATTAATACATAAGACAATCCAAAAGTAAGGAGTAGGGGGTAGTCAATGCCTCGGCCATATAAAGGGCGAACCAAGAAGCGCTCAGTGAGTAATCCAAGTACTCCGGTGGCGATTGGGGTAAGAATCAGGCTAAACCAAAAGTTGCCTGTAATGCCTAAGAAGTAAACGCCCATAAATGCGCCCACCATAAAGAAGGCGCCATGTGCAAAATTCACTACATTGAGCATGCCAAAAACAAGGCATAAACCCAAGGCTAGAAGCGCATAGATACTGCCTAGAGCAATCCCTGTCAGTAACTGCATGCATAAAAGTTCAAATGTAAGACCGGTCATATATGTACTCAGAAAAACTCCCCTTCAACCATAGGTATCGGGGGAGGGGCTCAGGGCAAATCAGAGAATCTGCCCTGTAATTTCGGATTTAAGCCTTGTGGCCTAGCTCCGCACAACTACGCATATTTTTCTCAGTAGTTGGTTCAATGGTCAGAATTTTAAAGACGTCATACTTATCTTTCATATCCTTTGATTTAGATTCAACAATGATGACCGTCTGCACTGCCTGATGGTCACATTTGCGGTAGTACTCGGGACCTTTATAAAAGTCGTACTTCAGGTTCTCAAGTGCGTTGACCACCTTCATTGTGTCGGTAGATTTAGCGTTCTTAACAGCGGTAAGAACAGTTTTTACTCCGGCGTAGCCTAGCGCACCATAGTCCGATGGTACAGAGCCGTTGTACATTTTACGGAATGCATCGTTAAA
>CANISN010000053.1 GCA_947470165.1 Burkholderiaceae bacterium
CCCTTGATTGGAGTGGATTCAGGTGCCTTCTGGTCACAGATGCAAGGCGGGGTAGATCTCTTTTCTGATATTGGTAATGGCTTAATTAAAAGCTTGGTATTCGGTGTGGCAGTGACTTTTATAGCGCTGTATCAAGGTTATGAGGCCAAACCTACACCTGAGGGTGTATCGCAAGCAACCACTAGAACTGTCGTGATCTCATCTTTATCGGTTTTAGCATTGGATTTCTTGCTAACCGCGCTGATGTTCTCAAATTAGAAAGATTAAACTGGGGCTCTTATGAGAAAAAGTGCAATTGATGTTTGGGTCGGAATTTTTGTAGCCATTGGTTTATTGGCTGCTTTGTTCCTCGCTTTAAAGGTCGGCAATATGAATGCCGTTTCATTTGCACCCACTTATAAAATTTCTGCCCGTTTTGACAATATCGGTGGACTCAAGCCACGTGCACCAGTGAAAAGTGCTGGTGTAGTAGTTGGGCGTATTGCTAATATTTCTTTTGATGACAAGACCTATCAAGCCACTGTCACCATGACCATTGAAGATGCTTACAAGTTCCCTAAAGATTCCTCTGCCAAGATTTTGACTTCTGGTTTATTGGGAGAGCAATATATTGGCCTTGAGGCTGGTGGTGCAGATGATATGTTGGCAGCAGGGGATAAGATCATCCAGACTCAGTCAGCAGTTGTTCTAGAGAACCTCATTAGCCAGTTTTTATATAACAAGGCGGCTGATAGTGGTCAAGACAAGGGCGCAACAAAATAATGTCGTTGTTAAGAAGCTTAAAGCGCATAGTGCTGCTGGGTTTAGTTGGGGCCTTAGTGGGTTGCGCATCTATTCCTGCAGGGGTAGAGCCTTCTCCGCATGATCCATGGGAGCCATTCAATCGCTCAGTTTTTGAGTTTAATGAAGGTCTAGATGCTTACGTGCTCAAGCCGGTGGTAGCTGGCTACCGTTTTGTTTTACCAGAATTTGTTCGTGATGGTATTTATAACTTCTTCAGTAACTACAGCGATATCTATACTGCTTTACAGAATCTATTACAGGGCAAGCCAGACTATGCATTTAGCGATTTAATGCGGGTGGTAGTCAATACAACCTTTGGATTAGGTGGGTTGATTGATATGGCAACTCCTGGCGGATTACCAAAGCATAAGGAAGACTGGGGTCAAACTTTTGGTGTTTGGGGTATTCCATCTGGCCCTTATGTAGTTTTGCCATTCTTTGGGCCAAGCAATGTACGAGACACCTTTGGGGCGGTAGCTGATTTGGAGTCCGATTATCTGTTTAGATTGCTGCCAGATGTAGCCTTAAGAAATAGTTTGACTGGCTTGCGCGTAGTCAATACTCGAAATACTTATTACGAGGCCGGTGATTTATTGGATGGCGCAGCACTCGATAAATATAGCTTTGTTCGCGATGCCTATATTCAGAGGCGCGCATACCAGATAAATGAGGGGCGCGATGATGAAGAGCCCTTGATGCCAGTTTACGAAAATCCCTACCAATAAAACGTCTGAGCCTCACGGGATTTGCTTAAAGGGCTAAAATAAGCCCCAATGACCAGCATCGATCGAGGACACATGAAAAGCTATCAAACCATTCAAAAATACTGTGCGGTAGTGCTATCAAGCTTGTTTTTAGCCGTTAGTAGTGCAAGCGCTCAAGCGGTTGATCAGGCTACGCCAGATGGTCTCATTAAGACTGTAGTCTCTGATGTGATGGCCTCTGTCAAGTCTGATCCTGAGATTCAGAAGGGCAATATTCCGCGCATCGTCGATTTGGTAGAAAAGAAAATTGTTCCCTATACTGATATGCGCCGTATTACTGAAATGGCGATGGGACAAAATTGGAAAAAAGCTTCTCCCGAGCAACAGGCGCAATTAATGAGTGAGTTTAAGAATTTACTTATCCGTACTTACTCCGGCGCATTAAGTCAGCTCCGCGATCAAACCATTCAATTCAAGCCTTTGCGTGCAGCGCCGGATGATAAAGAAGTGATTGTGAAGACGGTAGTGATTGGTCGCGGCGACCCCGTGCCACTCGACTATCGACTCGAGAAGACAGCTAGCGGTTGGAGAGTCTACGACATGAACATCATGGGCGTATGGCTAGTTGAGGCTTATCGTAATCAGTTTGCTAATCAAATTAGCCAGAATGGTGTTGAAGGCCTTGTGAAGTTTTTGCAGGATCGCAATAAGCAGCTTGCTGCAGCAAAGCCCGCCAATTAAATATCAAATCAAAATTAAGTAAAGATAAATAGAAGATGCCATTTTTATTGCCCGTCTCGGTAATCCAAGACAATGTCATGCAATTGGAAAAAGATGGGCTCTTAAATCTTCCTGCATTAAGAACGGTAGACTGTATCAATCTCAAAGATTTTGACTCTAGCGTATTAACCGTATTGTTAGCATGGCAGAAAAAGTTACAGGCCGATGGTCAGCAAATTTCTTTACAAAATGTCCCTGAAAAATTAACGGTGCTGGCTAGTGTCTATGGTGTTGCTGAGCTGCTAGGTTTGGCATAACATGCTCGCTGCAATCTGGATTGAAAACATATCAAAAAATTATGATTCGTTACAGGCTCTAAACGATATTTCCTTGTCGATTGAGCAAGGTGAGTTTTTTGGGTTGCTTGGCCCTAATGGGGCGGGTAAGACAACCTTGATTTCTATTTTGGCTGGTTTGGCAACTGCAGATAGTGGACATACTGCAATTATGGGTGCCGATGTACAAAGTCAATTTCGTGAGGCGCGCAGAATGTTGGGAGTGGTACCTCAGGAGCTGGTATTTGATCCCTTCTTTACGGTACGCGAAACTCTACAATTTCAGTCTGGATATTTTGGTATTCATAATAATAATTCTTGGATTGATGAGATCATGGCTAATCTCGATCTCACCGGTAAGGCCGATAGCAATATGCGTTCCTTATCAGGCGGCATGAAGCGCCGAGTATTGGTGGCGCAGGCCTTGGTTCATAGGCCGCCAGTGATTATTCTGGATGAGCCCACTGCTGGGGTTGATGTGGAGTTGCGTCAATCACTCTGGCAATTTATTAGCCGCCTTAATCAAGATGGTCACACGATTGTATTAACAACCCATTACCTTGAAGAGGCTGAAGCCCTGTGTCAGCGTATTGCTATGCTCAAGCAGGGAAAAATTGTTGCTCTGGATAGTACTGCTAATTTATTGAGCCAATATGGTTCAGTCAAAAAAGATGGTGAGGGTAAGACAGATCTCGAAGATGTTTTTGTCAACATCATGTCGGGGGGCGCTCGATGAAGCCTATCCTTAATAAGCCATCCATCTCTTATGGCAGTGGCTTTCCAGCCTTACTTTGCAAAGAAGTTATGCGCTTTTATAAGGTCGCATTTCAGACAGTTGCCGCACCAGTACTTACCGCTGTGCTGTATTTAATGATTTTCGGACACGTGCTAGAAGGCAAAGAAGTCTACGGCCGCCTGAACTATACCGCCTTTCTCATTCCAGGTTTGGTGATGATGAGTGTTTTACAAAATGCTTTTGCCAATACTTCTTCCTCACTCATTCAATCTAAAGTGACTGGTAATTTGGTGTTCGTCTTGCTAGCCCCTTTTAGTCACTTAGAGTTCTATGCTGCCTATGTATTGGCTGCAGTATTTCGTGGAATCGTAGTAGGCGCTGGCGTATTGCTAATCACTGTATGGTTTGCGACACCATTATTTGAGCACCCTCTGTGGATCATCACCTTCGCTCTCCTGGGCGCGGCAATATTGGGTAGCATGGGTTTAATCGCAGGTATTTGGGCTGATAAATACGATCAATTGGCTGCCTTCCAAAACTTTATCATCATGCCGGCAACGATGTTATCGGGCGTGTTCTATTCCATCCACTCTTTGCCGGCAGCATGGCAAACCGTATCTCATTTCAATCCATTCTTCTTCATGATTGATGGATTTCGTTATGGATTTTTTGGGGTATCAGACATATCTCCTTGGAATAGTTTGGCAATTGTTACGTGTTTCTTTATCTTAGTTTCAGTGGTGGCTTTGCATTTACTGCAAAAGGGTTATAAGTTAAGAAACTAGTTATCGATTCAGTTGTATCAAAATATTGAACATAGAAATTAGGAGATCATAATGTTGCCAACCCCAGAGCAAATTGAGAGTTACATCAAGCAGGGTATTGCTTGTACCCACATTAACGTTGAGGGCGATGGCCAACATTTCTTTGCCACGATAGTGAGCTCTGAGTTCGAGGGTAAGCGTCTGATTCAACGCCATCAATTGGTGTACGGGGCAATGGGTGATCGCATGAAGGCAGAAGTGCACGCCTTGTCAATCAAAGCATTTACTCCCGAAGAGTTTGCACAAAACGCTGCAACTTAAATTACCGTAGTAGCTTTTACTGGAATAGATTGATGGATAAATTACGAATGGTTGGCGGCACTCCGCTCAGGGGCGAAGTGGTCATTGCTGGTGCAAAGAATGCTGCCTTGCCTATTCTGTGCGCTTCATTACTATGTGATGAACCAATCACCTTGCGCAACGTTCCTGATTTACAAGATGTCCGGACTATGCTCAAGCTTTTACAAGAAATTGGTGTGACGGTATCTTTCCCGGATGCAAATAGCCGCAATCATGTAGTGCTGAACGCAGCCAATATTCAGAGCTCTGAAGCAACCTATGAGATGGTCAAAACCATGCGCGCTTCTATTTTGGTACTGGGGCCCTTGCTTGCCAGAATGCATAGTGCTAAGGTTTCTTTACCGGGTGGTTGCGCTATTGGTGCGCGTCCAGTAGATCAGCACATCAAAGGTTTAAAAGCGATGGGCGCCATTATCAAGATTAAGAATGGCTATATCCAGGCAGAAACAAAATCCGCTACCAGTCGCTTGCAAGGTGCCTCAATTTTAACCGACATGATTACGGTGACCGGCACGGAGAACTTATTGATGGCTGCTACTCTGGCAAGTGGTACGACTATTTTAGAAAATGCTGCCCGCGAGCCTGAGGTTGGTGATTTGGCTGAACTACTCGTTAAAATGGGCGCGAAGATTACTGGTATTGGCAGTGACCGCTTGGTGATTGAGGGCGTTGAAAAGCTCCATAGTGCAGAGCACTCGGTGATTGCCGACCGTATTGAGGCAGGCACATTTTTGTGCGCTGTTGCGGCTACTGGTGGTGAGGTTCTGGTGAAGCACTGCCGCCCTGACACATTAGATGCGGTGATCGTCAAGCTCAAAGAGGCTGGCTTGGAAATAGAGATAGGCACCGACTGGATTCAGGCCACTATGAAGGGTCGACCTAAGGCAGTCAGTTTCCGTACCTCTGAATATCCAGCCTTTCCAACCGACATGCAGGCTCAGTTAATGGCCGTAAATGCTATAGCCCAGGGTACTGCCACGATTACCGAAACTATCTTTGAAAACCGTTTCATGCACGTCCAGGAGATGAATCGCTTAGGTGCTGATATTGCTATTGAGGGTAATACTGCCATTGCCCAAGGGGTGGAGAAGCTTTCCGGTGCGATTGTGATGGCAACTGATTTACGCGCATCCGCTAGTTTGGTGATTGCCGGCTTAGCCGCCCAAGGCGAAACCCAGGTTGACCGGATATATCACTTAGATCGTGGATATGATCGCATGGAGCAAAAGTTGACCCTCTTGGGGGCGAACATTCAGCGAGTGAAGTAAGCCTGATGGATAATTAGTCCATGAAGCTAACTTTAGCCCTATCAAAGGGCCGCATTTTTGAAGAAACCGCTGAGATCTTATCTAAGATCGGTATTCGTCCGCTTGAGGATCCCGAGAAGTCACGCAAACTCATTATTGAGACTTCTAACCCCGATATTCGCTTAATTATTGTACGGGCATCAGATGTCCCAACTTATGTCCAATTTGGTGGTGCTGATTTTGGAGTTGCGGGCCTTGATGTCTTGATGGAAAACGGTACAGATGGTTTGTATGTACCTTTCGATCTAAATATCGCTAAATGTCGTATGTCGGTAGCTGTGAAAGAAGGCTTCGATTATGCCGCTGCAGTTAAGCAGGGCTCGCGTTTAAAGGTCGCCACTAAGTATGTCAATTGCGCGCGTGAACACTTTGCAAATAAAGGTGTACATATCGATACGATTCATTTGTATGGCTCAATGGAGTTGGCTCCATTGGTTGGTTTAGCTGACGCAATCGTGGATTTGGTTTCCACAGGTAATACTTTGCGAGCGAATGGCTTGGTTGAGGTTGAGCCAATTGCAGATATCAGTGCGCGCTTAGTGGTCAATCAAGCTTCGTATAAGCGTAAGCGTGCTCAATTACAACCCTTCTTTGAATTACTGAAGTAAATAAGAAAATCTCCATGTCTGTAGAAGTAAAAGTCAAACGTCTTAATAGCAAGGATGCCGGGTTTAAAGAAACTCTGCTCTCTAGCCTGTCTTTACCGATGGCCGATGATGAGGCGATTGATGCGGTTGTAGTGAAGATCTTGGCACAAGTAAAAGCCAATGGCGATGCTGCAGTATTGGATTTCACAAAACAATTTGATCGATTAAATGTTGCCAGCGTAGCTGAACTAGAAATTTCTCAAGAGGAATTAAAGAAAGCCTACGAAGGTTTATCGGTCGAACAAAAAAATGCCCTGAATGTTGCTGCACAACGAGTTCGTGCTTATCACGAGAAACAAAAGATTGAAGCGGGCTGCCACTCTTGGGAGTATGAAGAGGCTGATGGCACACGCTTGGGTCAAAAAGTCACAGCCTTAGATCGCATAGGTATTTATGTTCCTGGCGGCAAAGCAGCTTACCCATCCTCTGTCTTGATGAATGCTATTCCGGCAAAGGTTGCTGGCGTGAGCGAAGTCATTATGGTGGTTCCTACTCCTGACGGCGCTCGCAACCCCTTGGTGTTGGCCGCCGCTTATTTATCAGGTGTTGATCGTGTCTTTACGATTGGTGGTGCGCAAGCCGTTGGCGCTTTAGCGTATGGCACACAAACTATTCCATTGGTCGATAAAATTGTTGGCCCTGGTAATACTTATGTAGCAGCTGCCAAACGAAGAGTATTTGGTACCGTTGGCATTGATATGATCGCTGGCCCATCAGAAATCTTGGTTTTATGTGATGGCTTTAGTAATCCGGATTGGATTGCGATGGATTTATTTTCTCAGGCTGAGCATGATGAATTAGCACAATCAATCTTGCTTTGTCCAGATGAGCAATTTATTGAGCAAGTACAAATAAGCATCAATAAGTTGTTACCAGAGATGCCTAGAAAAAAGGTGATTGAAATATCGCTTACCAATCGTGCTTTGTTGATTCAGGTAAAAGACATGACTGAAGCTTGCGAGATTGCCAATGCCATTGCTGCCGAGCATTTAGAAATTTGCGCCGCTGAACCACGCAAGTGGGCAAAACTAATTCGTCATGCTGGCGCTATCTTTATGGGCAACTACACCAGTGAATCTCTTGGTGATTATTGCGCAGGCCCAAATCATGTTTTGCCAACAGCACGCACTGCACGCTTTTCATCCCCTTTGGGAGTTTATGATTTTATTAAGCGCTCCAGCATGATCGAAGTCAGTGAAGTAGGTGCACAAACTCTTGGTGCAGTAGCTAGTACGCTCGCTCATGGTGAGGGTTTAACCGCCCATGCACGTGCAGCCGAGATGCGCTTTAATAAATAAAGCGGGCTTAAGCGCTAACTAGAATTTCTTTCAAGGCAGCAATCAATTCATCTGTTTGCTCATCGGTACCGATGGTAATGCGGAGAAATGCTTCAATACGCGCTGTTTGAAAGTGGCGCACGATAATGCCGCGATCTCGTAAGGCTTGATATAACTTCGCGCCGACCTGTTTGGGATGACGCGTAAAAATAAAGTTGGCGGTGGATGGCACGATGTCAAAACCCAGCGAAGCCAATTCAGCTACTAAGCGTTCACGAGTTGCGATGACTTTAGCCGATGTTATTTCTAGGTGCTCTTGATCTTGTATAGCTGCAATCGCCCCAGCTTGCGCCAAGCGACCCAGTGGGTAAGAATTAAAGCTGTTCTTTACACGCTCAAGACCTTCAATCAGTGCTGGGTGACCCACTGCAAATCCAACCCGTAGCCCTGCTAAGGCGCGGGATTTGGAGAGGGTATGAACGATTAAGAGGTTTTCGGGGCAAGAAGGGCCACGTAAAAGCGGAATACAAGACTCAGTGCCATAGTCCACATAGGCTTCGTCAATTATTACTACTGAATCTGTGTTTCTGCTGAGCAAGGCTTCAATATCAGTCCTCGGAAGAGCTCGTCCAGTTGGAGCATTGGGATTAGGGAAGATCACCCCACCATTTGGAGACTTGAAATCATTGGCTTGGATCTCAAAATTGGATCCAAGGGGGATGGTTTGATAATCAATACCAAATAGTTTGCAATAGACGGGGTAGAAGCTATAGGTAATATCCGGGAACTGGACGGGCTTAGCTTGTTTTAGGAGCCCTAAAAAAACGTGAGCTAGTACTTCATCTGAGCCATTGCCCAAAAAAACCTGTTTCGGGAGTAGGCCATGCAGATCAGCGATGGCTTTTTTCAGTGCCGCGCCTTCGGGATCTGGATAAAGCCTTAAATCATTATTTGCTTGTTCATGAATCGCTGCTAGTGCCTTAGGGGATGGGCCATAAGGGCTTTCATTGGTGTTGAGCTTTACCAGCCGCTCCATTTGCGGTTGCTCCCCAGGAATATAAGGGGTGAGGGTCTGAACGACGGGGCTCCAAAAGCGGCTCATGAGGGACTCTGGTTAAAAATCAGCAAAAGTGAATAAATATCGGCATGCAAAGAAGCAAAGTCAGTATTTAAATCTGTATTAGGAATGATATTATGAGGCTTCAATCAACACTTCGCCTCGCGGCGCACTGAAGTATGCGGCAAGCCGACGTTACCCGAAACACTTCGGAAACCAAAATTCAAATTGCTATCAATTTAGATGGCACAGGTAAAGCCGAGCTAGCCTCAGGCGTACCCTTCCTAGACCAC